>JBOGGH010000166.1:0-5979 GCA_050743905.1 Acidimicrobiales bacterium | reverse complement strand
TCATGGGGCTGTTCGTATGAATGCTTCTTCCCGACCGAAGGTCGGCGACGGGCTCGTGATGTCGGTGGCGCACAGACTCACCGAACGGGACCGATCCATATTGACGATGCTCTACCGCCATCGGGTCTTCACCACCGACCAGTTGGCCGAGATGTACTTCGACAACACGAACACCGCCCAGCACCGGCTGACCACGCTCTACAAGCTCCGGCTCCTGGACCGCTTCCAGCCACTCGATCACCGCTACGCCGGCCTGCCGTACCACTACGTGCTCGACGAGCTCGGCGCCATGGTGATCGCCGCCGAACGGGGCGGAAACCCCGACAAGTCGCGCTGGCGGGCCGACAAGGCGCTCGCCATCGGGAAGAGCCAGCACCTCCGCCACCGCGTCGGGGTGAACGGGTTCTTCTCGGCGCTCCTCGGCGAGTCCCGGCGCAGGGAGGACTGCGACCTGTCGCTCTGGTGGTCCGAGCGCTACTGCGTCAGCCAGTTCGAGAGGATCGCACAGCCCGACGGCCTGGGCGTGTGGGAGGAGGCGGGCCACCGGGTCGTCTTCTGCCTGGAGTACGACCGCTCGACCGAGGCCCTCGATCGCCTGGAGAAGAAGCTGGAGAGCTACGTCCGCTTCGAGGCGGCCTCAGGTCACGCCTACTGGATCTGCTTCTGCTTCGGCCACCCGCGCCGGGAGGCTGGCGCGCGCCGCGTCCTGGCACAAGCCACCGTCCCGGTGGCGACGGCCGCCGTGGGGCGGACACAGCGGCCCCACGATGCCGTGTGGGCACCGACCGGCTACGAGGGCGTACGGCTGCGGCTCGCCGAGCTGGACACCGTGCCCATTCCGGCCGAGTCCGAGGAGCGGACCGCAGAGACCCAGGCGTACCGGCGCCGGACGGAGGGAGAGCGGCAGGGCGGACAGCGATAGGTGCTTCGGTGCGTCCGAGCGGACCACATCACCGCTGTTGAGCCGCCAGTGCCACCCTGGGTGATCCACTCTGAGAAGCTTGCAGTGTCGCGGATCGGGCGTGGCGTCGGTATCGGTATCGGTGTCGGTGTCGGTGTCGGACCGCTCACCACCCCGCGAGCGTCGCCTTGACGAGGACCTGTGCCATCCACGCGAGAAGGTCGGTTGCCTGATCCGGCGGCAAGTCGGCCATGTCGGTGGTCCAGACGATCGCATCGGATCCGAACAACGGGACCAGCGCATTCGCGAGGCGATCTCGGGCATCTCGAGGTACATCGCTCGGCAGGCGTTCGAGGAGGGCCGCGATCCAGCGGCCGCGGTTCGTCAATCCTCGCCGAGGCTTTACGTGTTCCGTGCCTGGATCAAGCGAGAGGTGGAGCATCATGCGAAGCTCGGTCTCGTGTTCGAACGCCCACGCTGCGGTCGCCCGCACGAGGTCGGCCGCCCGAGCGTCCACCTCGCTGGACGAGGCATCCGGAGGCATGGCCCAGTCGGGGTCCTCGAGCGGGTCGTCGGCTAGAGACATGGTCGCGTGGAGCACCACCGCATCGTTGGTCGGGAAGTAGCGGTAGGCGGTTGCCCGAGACACGCCGGCGAGCTCGGCTGCGGCGGGGACCGTCAGCGGGCCGCCGGTGCGCAGCAACTCCCGCGCTGCTTCGCGCATCAGGCGCAGCGTGCGCTCCTTGGGGCCAGATCGCTTCCGAGCGGCATCTCGACGTTCCACCGGCATCCACTCCTTGACAACACAGGGTCCTGGGTGCATGATACTCGAAGTCTCGATTAGAGACTCATAGCCTCATACTAAGAAACTCAGTCTAACTCGACGGAAACGCCCAGCCCAGGAGAACCCCATGACCACCACCACCGAACGCTCCCCGTCAACCCGCGCCGCGCCGGACCTCGCCGGTTTCCAGCACGTCGGCCTCACCGTTCGCGACATCGACGCCAGCGAGGCGTGGTACACGAAGGTTCTCGGGCTCGTCCGAGCCTTTGTCGAACCGCACTCGACCGGCGACGGCCACGCCGTCGTGATGACCCGGCCGGGGACCGGACTGTTCGTCGGCCTCGAGCACCATCCCGACGCTGACAAAGAACGCTTCAGCCCGCGGCGCACCGGGCTGGATCACGTGGCGGTGCAAGTCCCCAGCCGCGAAGCGCTCGATGAGTGGGTCGCGCGCCTCGAGGCGATGGGCGTAGAGCACGAAGCGGTCGTCGAAAAAGACGAGCCGGTTCGGCTTGCGCTCGCGCTCGTGCGCGACCCCGACGGCATCCCGATCGAGCTGTTCTGGTTCGGCGGCTGAGATGACCGCCACTGCCCACCTGCAGCTCCGGGCCGGGGCCCGGCCGCGAGTCAGCGACGACTTCCCCCAGAGCCAACTCGACCAGCAGCCGGCCGACAGCCGGTACGTGGACGCGATCCTCGCCGAGGCGCTCACCTGGCCGGCTGTCGTCGGGCGACCATCCGCGATCTCCGTCGAAGGCGCCCGAGCACTGACGTTGGACGGCAGCGTCGCAGTTGGGCCGGCTGAAGCATTCATGGTCGGGGCCGAGTTCTGTCACGTGCACGCCCAGGGGGACTTCAGTCTGCACACCACCTTGCCCGTCCCACTCGCCGAGGCGGCCGAGCGCGCGGGGTGGGCCGAGCCTCACTTCCTCGTGCACAAGGGCCAAGCGCCCCCAACTGTCGCCCTGCTTTACGCTCCGCGGGACGAACGAGAGCGCGAACTTGTCCTAGGACTCGTGCGCGCCTCGTACGAGTTCGCCGCCGCTTTGGACCCGTCTCAGGACGTGCCCGTCACCACCGCCTGAGCAAACAACGCTGATCGAATAGGAGAAAGGGGCTCTCCACTTCGGTGCCGGACCAACCGGCGAAGTGCTGCCAACGAGGGGTGGCCGCGGGCCTTCAACCTGGCCGACGGCACCGAGATGGAGAGCCCGTTAGGAGAAAACAACCATGGACATCCACGTCATCGCACCAGACGGCGGCGAGCAGTCAGGCGGCGGCCCGATCCGCTGCCGCATCATCGAGGATGGATCGCACACCGAGCATCGGCTCGGTCTCATCGAGGCGGCCGTACCGGTAGGGCCGGCCGCGCCTCCTCAGCACGTGCACCGTGAGCACGACGAGACCTTCATCGTGACCCAGGGCACGCTCAGGTTCACCTCCGGAGACGACAGCGTTGACGTCGAAGCGGGGTCGTGCGTCGTCGTCCCGGCCCAGACGCCGCACACCTTCTCCAACCCGTTCAGCCAACCAGCCCGGTTCATCTGCACGCTCACTCCGGATCTCTATGTCGAGTACTTCCGCGATCTGAGCAAGCTCCCAGTCAACGAGCAGGGCTCCCTCGACCTCGTCGACGTCGGAAAGACGATGGCGAAGTACGCCACCGACGTGATCCGGTAACGAGATGATGAACCCGAGAGTGCCGGGTACGGGTCCAACCGTGACTGCCAGGGTTCGCCCCGCCACCTTGGGCACCGCCCATAAAGTGCCGGGTTCCCGGCGGTAGACAAGTCCCCGAACGCCGGCTGGGGGGCGCCTGTAGCGTCGCCATCGGCGCGTTGGATGGCCGAGGGCGATCACGGCGCGAGCGCTCGGACTCTGCCGGCCGCGTACAGCGGGTTCAGGCGAACTACCGCAGTGAAGAGTCGCTCGAAGGCAGCCGCGTAGTTCGGCTCACCGTCGCCACCGTCACTGCGGACCTCTTCTTGGGCGCGGGCCAGGCTCTCCAGCCTGACTGCGAGTTCCATGAGTTCGGAAGGCAGCGGTGGGTTCGCCTTCCTCGCCGTCGGCACGCGACTTCCGACTGCCTTCACCATGAGCCGCGCCTCGTAGGCGCGCTGGCGGCACGACGGCCGGCAGTAGCGAGCCCGTGGCCCACGGCGACTACCCCGCGGTGGGAGGGGTCGGCCGCACCACTCGCAGGTGAGGGTGAAAGAATCTGTCACGTGACGCATTCTGCCCTACCCCGGAAGTACCCGCGGGACGCGTCGTCGCTGGTCGTCCCGCCTGCGGGTTGAGTCGGCAGCGGCGACCGAGAAGAAGTTCAGAAAATCTTGGCCGGAGGCCTTGACTTCGCGCCGCGATCGAGTCATCGATATCGACCCCATTGCGACGCTTGCCCGGTTGTGGGCCGCCCATGGCCACCAGCCACCGCCAACACCAACGTCCCGCCGACCACCCCGGCACGACACTGCCGCGTCACCGAACGTGCCGCGCGCCGCGCCTGACCCTGCAGCTCGTCCGCTACCTCGATCTCGACCACGCCCACGAGGAGACGGCGGTCGCCGCCCTGGCGGACCTGCTTGCCCCATACGCCGACCCGCCCGAGGAGGGGGCCGCTTGACCGGCCCCAGAACCGGAGGTCTCGTCGTTGAACACCTATCCCACCTGCCAGAAGGAGCCCGGTCATGAGAGTCGCCACCTACACCCGGATCTCGACCGACGAGGAGCACCAGCCCTACTCCCTCGAAGCCCAGGCCGAGCGCCTGGCCGCGTACGTGAAGAGCCAGCCCGACTGGGAGCTCACCCGTTGCTTCAGCGACCAGGCCTCCGGCGCCACGACCGAGCGCCCGGAGCTGAAACGAGCCCTGGCCGAGGCCCGAGCGGGACGGTTCGACCTGCTCCTCGTCTACCGGGTCGACCGGTTCTCGCGCTCGGTGCGCGGTCTGGCGCAGCTCCTCGAAGATCTCGACGCCGCGGGCGTCGCCTTCCGCTCGGCGACCGAGCCCTTCGACACGACGACGCCGGCCGGGCGGATGATGGTCCAGATGCTCGCTGTGTTCGCCGAATTCGAGCGGGCCACCATCGTGGACCGGGTGATCGCGGGCATGGAGCGAAAGGCGGCGAGGGGCGGCTGGTGCGGGGGGTCGCGACCCTTCGGCTACGACGTCGATCCGAACACCGGCTGCCTCACGCCTCAGGGCGACGAAGCGTCGCTCGTTCCGGTCATCTTCGACCGCTATGCCCACGGCCGGGAAGGTGCCCGAGCGGTGGCGGTGTGGCTGAACGAGGCCGGGCACCGCACCAAGGCCGGCCGTCCCTGGAGCCATACGGCCGTCTTGACCGTGCTTCGCAACCCGGTCTACGTCGGCAAGGTCTTCTTCCGAGACGCACTCCACGACGGCCCTCACCCCCACTTGGTCGACGAGAAGCTCTTCGACAGCGTCCAGGCGCTCCTCTCCGAGCGAGGCGAGGACTGGTCGAAGCGGGCTTCTGCGACCTCGCCGTTCCTCCTGGCCGGTCTCGTCGTGTGCGTCCGGTGCGGAAAGCACTTCGTCGGGACCTCGGCCGTGGGCAACCGCTACCGGTACCGGTACTACACGTGCTTCTCCCGCCAGCGCTACGGCACGAAGTACTGCGACGCCGAGCGTCTGCCCGCAGAGGAGCTGGACGCAGCGGTCCTCGACGCGTTGCTCCACACCTACGAGCGGACCGACCTTTTCGACAAGGCCGTGTCCGCTGCCCGGCTCCGGGCACGTTCGGAGCGCGCCAACCACGACCAGGAGCTGGCCGTCGTCGACGCCGGGATCACCAAGGCCGAGGACGCCATCGAGCGCTACCTCTCGGCGTTCGAGGCCGGCACGCTATCCGAGACCCAGTGCGGCAAGCGGCTCGAGGGGCTCGCCGCCAAGGTGCGCGACTTCCGAGTGCGACGCGAGGAGCTGCGCGCCGCGATGGAGCATGCGAAGGCCGCCGCACCCGACGCCGACGAGATCGCCGCGATGCGCCGCCACATCGAACAGGCGCTCACCGACGGCTCGGTGCCGGCCCGCAAGGCACTCCTCCAGGCGCTCGTCCACGAAATCCGCGTGGAAGGTCGCGACCGCGTTGTACCCTGGTTTCGCGTGCCAGGTGGCGCGGACCCGAAGGTTCGCGCACTGGCGCGATCGGCGCCCCCGGCAGTGTCTCGTTCCATGAGTTAGTGGACACCATGTCCCACGACATCGTGGACACCTGCTGAGGTTGGTGTCCATGGACTGTGCCCGTTACGCCGTCGATGCCGTTGAGGTGGAGG
>JBOGGH010000165.1:0-6012 GCA_050743905.1 Acidimicrobiales bacterium | reverse complement strand
GGCACGGTGGGTGCGGGTGCGGCGGGTCCGGGGGCGGGTGCGGGGACCGGCGCAGGCGCGCCGGGGCCGGGGAGTGGGCTCGAGGGCCGCAGCGCCCTGGTGACCGGGGGCGGCAGCGGCATAGGCCTCGCCACGGCCACCCGGTTCGCCCTCGACGGCGCCACCGTCACGATCTGCGGCCGGACCAGGGAGAAGCTGGCCGACGCCGTGGCGGCGATCGACCGGGCGGTGGCCGACCAGGGCGGGGCCGGACGAGCCGGCGGCGGGGCGGGCAGCGGCGGGGCGCCGGCATCCCACTACGTGGTGGCCGACGTCACGGTGGAGGAGCAGATCGCCGCCGCGGTGGACGCCGCCGCCGTGCCCACCGGCCGGCTCGACGTCCTGTTCGCCTGCGCCGGCGGGTCCCACCACATGGGGCCGATGCTCGAGGCCGACGTGGCGGCGGTCCGGGCCACGATCGACCTCAACCTCGTGGGCTCCTACCTCTCGCTCAAGCACGCGGCGGCGTCGATGCGGCGGGACGGCGGCGGCGGCGTCGTGGTGCTCATGTCCTCCGGCGCCGGGCGGTTCCCCCACCGGTGGCTCTGGGCCTACGGGATGTCGAAGGCGGCCGTCGAGTCGCTGTGCTCGTACGCCGCCGAGGAGCTGGGCGGGGACGGCATCCGGGTGAACGTGGTGCAGCCCGGCATCGTCGACGACGAGCTCATGTCCTTCATCACCGCCGGGGGACCGCTCCTGGACGACTACCTCGCCCAGATGCCGATCAGCAGGACGGGGACGGTGGAGGACGTGGCGGCGGCGGTGCGGTACCTGGCGGGCCCGGAGGCCGGCTGGGTCACCGGCACGTGCCTGGCGGTGGACGGCGGCCACCACCTCCGCCGGGGCGCCGACTACTCCCTGCTCCTCGGCTGACGCCAGGCGGTCCATCCCCGCCCGACGGCGTAGGCGAAGGCTCCGGTGGCACCGACGAAGAAGCCGATGGGGAGGTTGGTCTCGAAGGAGACGGCGATCGCCACCCAGACGGTGACGAGCGCGAACAGCACCGAAAGGACCATCGCCACGAGGGGACGGTCGGTGAAGGACCGGGCGGCGGCGGGCGGGCCGATCAGCAGGCTGAAGATGAGCAGGGATCCCACCACGGGGACGGCCATGGTCGTGACCAGTGCCACCACGACGAGAAAGGCCAGGTCCATCAGCCGGGGGTTGATGCCCCGGGCCTCGGCGACCTCGGGGGCGACCGAGGACAGCAGCAGCGGCCGGTACAGGGCCACCACCGCCACGATGCACACCGCGGCGATCGCCGCGGTGGGGCCGAGCTTGCTGGCGGAGACGCCCAGGATCTCGCCGAAGAGGAGGGTGAAGATCTCGGGGGCGTACTCGCTGGTGCGCGACAGGAACAGGTCGCCCAGCGCCAGCATCAGCACGATCGTGAGGGCGGTGGCGACGTCGCTGCGGGCCCGCCGGCCCAACCCGGCGATCATCCCGGCCCCGGCGAGCGAGAACGCGCCGAGGCCGAGGATCGTGCTGGCGCCGATCAGGTAGGCCCCCGCCGCCCCGGCGAAGGCACCGTTGGGAAGGGAGTGCGCGGCGAAGGCCTCGCCGCGCAGCACCGTGAAGAACCCGACCACGCCGGCCACCATGGCCACCATGGTGGCGGCCTCCCACGCGTGCAGCATGAAGCCGGCGAACATCACGCCACCTCCACCGGCTCGACGGCACGTTGCCGGCCGCCGGTGGTCGGCTGCCGCCGGTCCGCCCGGAGACGGGCGACGACCCCCGAGGCGAAGTAGAGGACGAAGACGACGGCCACGATGCAGAAGCTGACCGGCCAGCCGTTCCCGCCGGCCCACACGGTGCTGTCGTAGGCGATCAACGTCCCGGCCCAGCAGGCGACCACACCGACCGCGACGGCCACCGCGACGGCGACCCCGGTGCGCTTGGCCACCCGCAGCGCGATGGCGGCCGGCCCGATCAAGAGCGCCGTCGAGAGGACGGCCCCGATCGTGACCGCCGACATCGACACCGCCAGGGCCAGCGCCAGCAGGTACCCGGCGCCGACCAGCCGGACCGGCACGCGCCGCGCCGCCGCCAGCTCGTAGCTCACCGAGCTGAGCAGCAGGGGCCGGTACAGGACGGCGATCAACGCGACCGAGGCGACACCGAGGACGACCATGACGGTGGTGATCCCGGGCGGCAGGGTGAAGATCGAGCCGAAGAGCACGTTCACCGTGGCACCGGTGGTGCTCGTGGACACGGTGTCCTCGTAGAGGAACAGGGCCGCCAGCCCGAGCGAGGCGCCGAGCACGACGCCGGTGGCGAGATCCCGGCCCCGTGGCCTGCGGATGCCCATGAGCTCCATGGCCGCGGCGGCGATCACGTTGAACGCGACGAAGCCGTACAGGGTGGACGCCCCCACCAGCGCCGCGGCCGAGCCGCCGGCGGTGCCGATGTCGGAGAAGGCGTGCCCGGCGAACGACTGTCCCCGGACGACGGTGAACACCCCGACGACACCGGACACGACGGCCGTGATCGCCCCCACGACGAGGGCGACGTGGACCGGCTCCGACGAGAAGAACCCGGGCTCGAACAGCGTCCCCCAGGAGGCGGCGACCATCGTCACGGCCCCCGGCCGAAGGGATCGGCGTCGCCGACGTGGTGGGCCTGGTGCTCGGCGCCGGAGACCACCAGGACCCGGCCCTTGACGTGGATCACCTCGACGTGGCGCCCGTAGAGCCGGCTGAGCGTGCCCGTCTGGACGACCTCGTCGGTGGTGCCCGAGGCGGCCCGGCCGTCCGCGAGGTAGACGACGCGGTCCATCACCGGCAGCAACGGGTTCATGTCGTGGGCGGAGAGCAGGATCGCGACGTCCTGTTCGACGGCGATCCGGGCCAGGAGGTCGACCACCTCGGCGGCGGAGCGGATGTCCAGGTTGGCCAGCGGCTCGTCGAGCAGCAGCAGCTTCGGGCGGCAGATGAGCGCGTGGGCGATCATGACCCGCTGCTGTTCCCCGCCGGACAGGTTCCCGATGCGGGCGTCGGCGAACCCGGTCGCTCCCACGGCGTCGAGCATCTCCTCGACGGCGAGCCGACGCCTCGCCGCCGGCCTGGCGATCCCGAAGCGGTGCCCGTCCAGGCCGAGCGCCACCAGGTCCCGGGCCCGCAGCGGCATGTCCGCTTCGAGGGCGATCTTCTGCGGGACGTACCCGATCTGCGGGTTCCTCCGCGACCGGGTCCCGCCGGCCACGGTGACCCGGCCGCCGCTCGGCGCGACCAGGCCGAGGATCGCCCGCAGCAGCGTGGTCTTCCCCGCCCCGTTCGAGCCGATGAGCCCGCAGAACCCGCCGGGCTGGACGGAGAACGACACCCGGTCGAGCACCGGGCGGCCTCCGAGCGCGACGCTCAGCTCCTCCACCCGCAACACGGGCCGGAGGGCACCGGGGGCGGTCTCGTCTCCGGACGGCGGACCGCCGGTGGCCACCTGGGGGCCTGTCGTCACGGTCACAGGTGCTGGGTGGAGGCGCCGGTCGTGACGGCCCTCTTGATCGCGTCGAGCTCGGCCATCATCCACGACTGGTAGTCATAGCCGGGAACGGGCATCGTCTCGTAGACGCCGACCACGGGCACGCCGGCTTGCAGCGCCGTCTGGCGGATGGAGTCGGTCAATGGGTCGGTGACCTGCTGGTTGTAGCAGAAGACCTTCACCGTATGCTTCGTGAAGAAGCCCTTCTCCAGCGACACGTCCTGGGGGGTGGGATCGGTGCCGTTCATGATGTCGGCCTGGAACTGCCACGGCGTCAGGTTCTTGATCCCCATGGCCTTCAGCAGGTAGTCGGCGACCGGCTCGGTCGTGGCCGCGGTCGTCCCTGCGTACTTGGCCTTGAAGGCGGCGATCGCCTTGCGCCACGGCTTCAGCGAGGCCACGAATTTCGCCTCGTTGGCCCGGAACGTCGACGCGTGCGCCGGTGCCAGCGCTGCGAGATCGGACGCCAACGCCCGGGCGACGGCCGGCATCGTCTTCGGGTCGTACCACAGGTGCGGGTTCGCCGTGCTGTCCGGAAGGCCCAGCAGATGCTGCACGTTGATCACCTTGCGGGCCGGGTCCGGCGATGCGGAGGCCAGGGTGCCCATGAAGCTGTCGTAGCCGACCCCGTTCTCGATCAGCAGGTTCGCCCCGGCGATCTTCTCACCCACGCTCGGCGTGGCCTCGTAGGAGTGCGGATCGGTGTTCGGGTCCGAGTCGACCGAGTACACGCTCACGTACCGGCCGCCGATCTGCGACGCCACGTTGCCGTACTGGTTCTCGCCGGCCACGATGGCGACCGTGCCTCCCCCGCCGCCCGCCGCCGCGGACGCTGCCTCGGGCTTCGACGCCGGGCTCCACCCCGTGGCGAACAGCACCGCCCCGACCACCACCATCCCCACTGCCACCTTCGCGAGCCTGCGCATCGTCCTCCGATCTGTCCCGGTCGCCGCGGGCGCCGCCCACGCGGCACCTACCGATCGCCCGGAGCCCGGCAGCGGCGCGCCGTGCTTGTCTGGATCGGTTTCAGATAACATACCGTGTATCTGGAACGGTTGCAAATACGTCCATCGGCCCGACGGGCAGCTCGATCTATGGCTTGCTCCTTATATAAGGAAGTACTAATGTATGGGCGGTGATCGACACGGAGGCGACTGACGGGCTGGTCGGTGCCGCGGACCTGCTCAAGGCCTTGGCCTCGCCCGTCCGCCTGGCCACGATCGTCGAGCTGGGGCAGGGGCCCCGCCGCGTCCACGACCTCCAGAAACTGCTGGATGCTTCGGGGCGGGAGGTGAGCCAGCCACTGCTGTCCCAGCACCTCAAGGTGCTCCGCGAGGCCGGCCTCGTCACCACCACCCGGCGCGGGACCGAGATCACCTACGAGCTCGCCGACACCCACGTGGGGCACATCGTGGACGACGCCATCCGCCACGCCCAGGAGGAGCATCTATGACCACCACCCACCCCGGGCGCCCACGCCACATCCGCCGTGCCGTCCACCACGGTCACGGGGACGACCACTGAGCCCCGTGCCGGAGGACGCCGTGGACATCACCGACGACGCCGACGGCCGGCCGCGTCGGGCGCCCCAGGAGCGCTCCACGCGGCAGAAGCGCGCCCTCGCCGCCGTCCTCCGGGCCTCCGACGGCTTCCGCTCGGCGCAGGAGCTCCACGCCGAGCTCCGGGCCAGGGGCGAGAACGTGGCCCTCACCACCATCTACAACCAGGTCCGGGCGCTCGCCGAGGTCGGCGAGCTCGACGCCCTGCGCGGTGACGACGGCGAGACCCGTTACCGCCGCTGCACCAGCGACGAGCACCACCACCACCTCGTCTGCCGCCGCTGCGGCACCGCCGTGGAGATCGAGGGGCCCGAGGTCGAGCGCTGGGCCGCCCGGATCGGCAACGAGCACGGCTTCACCGACGTCAGCCACACCCTCGAGATCGTGGGCACCTGCCCGGACTGTGCTCCCCCCGTCTAGGCGGCAGGTGCCCGACCGGTTCCGGCGTGCCGGTGGGCTCACCGTCCTCCACTGGCCTGCGCTCGACGCCCTCGGGGTGGACGCGGTGGTCACCACCCGCCACGGCGGCGTCTCGACCGGCCCCTACGGCTCCCTCAACCTGGGGCTGCACGTGGGCGACGACCCCGCCGCCGTGGTGGAGAACCGCCGGCGGGCCGCGGCGGCGATCGGGGCCGCCCTCGGCGACCTGGTGGTGGCCGAACAGGTCCACGGCAGCGCGGCCACCGTCGTGGGCCGTGAGGCCCGGGGCCGCGGCACCCTCGACGCCGGCGACGCCGTCCCGGCCACGGACGCCCTGGTCACCGCCGCTCCCGGCACCGTGCTGGTCACGCTGGTGGCCGACTGCGTGCCCGTGGTCCTCTTCGACCCCGCGGCGCGGGTGCTGGCCACCGTGCACGCCGGCTGGCGGGGCACCGCCGGCCGGGTGGTCGCGGCAGCGGTGGACGCCATGACGGCGCTCGGCGCACGGCCCGCC
>JBOGGH010000164.1:0-6050 GCA_050743905.1 Acidimicrobiales bacterium | reverse complement strand
GCGCCGGGGCCACCTCGGTGGCGCGGCACTGGCGGCTCGTCCTGGTGATCGGCGCGCTCTCGCTCTTCGGGCCGCTCTGCGTGGACGCCTACCTACCGGCGCTCCCGCAGATCGGCCGGGACCTCGGCGCGTCGGCGTCGGCCGTCCAGCTCTCCCTCACCGGGTGCCTGGCCGGGCTCGCCGCCGGCCAGCTCGTGGTGGGCCCGCTGAGCGACCGCACCGGCCGCCGGCCGCCGCTGCTGGTGGGCATCGGCGTCTTCGTGCTCTCCTCGCTGGCCTGCGCCGCCGCGCCGGGGGTGGTCGCCCTGGACGCCTTCCGGCTGGTGCAGGGGTTGAGCGGCGCCGCCGGCATCGTCATCGCCCGGGCGCTCGTCCGCGACCTGTTCCACGGCGTGCAGGCGGCGAGGTTCTTCTCCGCCCTCATGCTGGTGACCGGGCTCGGGCCCATCGTGGCGCCGCAGCTCGGGGCGGCGCTCCTCCACGCCACGTCGTGGCGGGGGATCTTCGTGGCCCTCGCCGCCGCCGGCGCCGTGCTCCTGGTGGTCTCGGCGGTCAAGGTCCCCGAGGGGCTCCCGCCCGGGCGGCGGGGCCCCGGCACGGTCCGGTCGGCCGCCGGAGGGCTCCTGGCCGTCTGCCGGGACCGCACGGTCGTGGGCTACGCGCTCATCGGCAGCCTCTGCTTCGGCGCCATCTTCGCCTACGTGGCCGGCTCGCCGTTCGTGCTCCAGAACGTCTACGGGCTCTCCCCCCAGGCCTTCGGCCTGGCGTTCGCCGCCAACGGCGCCGGCCTGGTCCTCGGCGCCCAGGTGAACGGCCGGCTGGTCCACCGCCTGGGCAGCGAGCGCCTCCTCACCCTGGGGACCGCCGTCATGGCGGCCGGGGGCTCGGCGTTCCTGCTGGCCGCGGCCACCGGCTGGGGCGGCCTGCCGGCGGCGCTCGCCTCGCTCTTCGCGGTCCTCTTTGGCTGCGGCTTCATCAACCCCAACGCCCTGGCCCTCGCCATGCAACACCGCCCCGACGCCGCCGGCTCGGCCTCGGCCCTCTTCGGCTGCGCGCAGTTCCTGTTGGGCGCGCTGGCCGCGCCGCTCGTCGGCCTGGGGGGCAGCCACGACGCCCTCCCGATGGGGCTGGTGGTGGCGGCGCTCGCCTTCGGCGCGGTGGCGGTGCGGGCCTGCTGGCACCCGGCCGCCGCGTCCCGGCCGGCCGCCGTGGCGGGGGCCGTGGAGCCGTGACGGGCACCGCTCAGGGCTCGGTGACGGCCCCCCGCTCGGCGCCGGTGACGAGGCGGGCGTACTTGGCCAGCACCCCGGAGGTGTAGCGGGGCTCGAACGGCTTCAGCGCGGCCCGGCGGCGGCCGAGCTCGTCCGGCTCCACCAGCAGATCCACGGTGAGGGCGTCCACGTCGATCACGATCCGGTCGCCGTCGGCCACCAGGGCTATGGGCCCGCCGTCCACCGCCTCGGGCGCCACGTGGCCGATGCACAGGCCGTGGGTGCCGCCCGAGAACCGCCCGTCGGTGACCAGCGCGCAGTCGGCGCCGCGGCCGGCACCCTTCATGGCGCCGGTCACCGCCAGCATCTCCCGCATCCCGGGCCCTCCCTTCGGGCCCTCGTAGCGGATAACCACCACCGTGCCGGGCTCGACGGAGCCGGCGAGGATCGCCTCCATGGCCTTGGGCTCGCCGTCGAACACCCTGGCGGTGCCCTCGAAGCGGGCCTGGTCTATGCCGGCCACCTTCACCACCGAGCCCTTGGGGGCCAGGGACCCGGTGAGGACGGCCAGGCCGCCGCCGGCGTGGATCGGCCGGTCGAGCGGGTGGACCACCGTGCCGTCCGGCGCCGGCGGGTCCAGGGCGGCGAGGTTCTCGGCCACGGTGCGGCCGGTCACGGTCAGGCAGTCGCCGTGGAGCAGGCCGTGCTCCAGGAGCGTCCGCATCACCACCGGCACGCCGCCCACCCGGTCGACGTCGACCATGTGGAACCGGCCGTGCGGCTTGGTGTCGGCGAGGTGGGGCACCCGGGCAGCGATCCGGTTGAAGTCGTCGAGCGCCAGGTCCACGCGGGCCTCGTAGGCGATGGCCATGAGGTGGAGGACGGCGTTGGTGGAGCCCCCCAGGGCCATCACCACGGCGACGGCGTTCTCGAACGCCTCCTTCGTCATGATCTGGCGGGGGCGGATCCCCTGCTCGAGCAGCCCGAGCACGGCGCGGCCGGACTCGTAGGCCAGGTCGTCCCGGCGGCGGTCCACCGCCGGGGCCGAGGCGCTGCCGGGGAGGGACATGCCGATGGCCTCGGCCACCGAGGCCATCGTGTTGGCGGTGAACATGCCGGCGCACGACCCCTCGGTCGGGCAGGCGCGGTGCTCGATGAGGCTCAGCTCCTCGTCGCTCAGCGCCTGGACGGCGTGGGCGCCCACCGCCTCGAACACGCTCACCACGTCCAGCGCCTGGTCGCGCAGCCGGCCGGGCAGGATCGAACCGCCGTAGAGGAACACCGAGGGGAGGTTGAGGCGGGCGGCCGCCATCAGCATCCCCGGGAGCGACTTGTCGCAGCCGGCGAAGGTCACCAGCGCGTCGAACCGCTCGGCGTGCATCACGGTCTCGATCGAGTCGGCGATCACCTCCCGGCTGACCAGCGAGGCCCGCATGCCCTCGTGGCCCATCGAGATCCCGTCCGAGACGGCGATCGTGACGAACTCGAAGGGGAAGCCGCCGGCCGCCCGCACGCCCTCCTTGGCCCGCTTGGCCAGGCGGTCCAGGGGCAGGTTGCAGGGGGTGACCTCGTTCCAACTGGACGCCACGCCCACCTGCGGCTTGTCCCAGTCGTCGTCGGTCATGCCCACGGCGCGCAGCATGGCCCGTGCCGGAGCCCGGGCCGCCCCCTCGGTCACCTCGTAGCTCCGCGGCTTCATGCCCGGCCGCTCGGCGGCGACGCTGGGCGAGGGCACCTCCGGCGGTCGGGCGGGGTCGTGGGCCATGGCCGCAGCGTAGACCGGTTCGCCGCACGCCCGGCCGGTGCGCGGGCCCGTCGCGTGCGCAGGCGCCCGGCTGGTGCTAAGAAAGCCGGGCAGCACGTGGGGAGATGCTCTCGAACTGCCCCCGCCGGCGTCATGCCGGGCCGGGGGCACCGGTGGAGGACCAGGGGGAGTGCAGAGCCAACGACGAGCAGGTAGGCGCGCCGCGGTCGGCGACGGTTAGGAGCCCTCGTGCGACCGCGGGGACCAGCACGAAGCCGAACGGCGACGGCGGCCTGGGCCGCGCTCGCGTGCATCTGCTCGATCCTGCCAGCCGTCGTCGCCGTGCCGGCCTCGATGGCGGGGGCGGCCCAGGCCCTGCCGTCCGGCGGCCACGCCCACCGGGCCGGGCTGACGGCCAGCGCCACACAGTCGTTCGGCCTGGCGGTGGCGGGGGCGCGCACCCGGACCAGGCTCGTGGGCACCGCCCGGCGCGTCATTCGCTTCACGCCGGTGACGCTGACCGCCACCGTGCGGGCCCGGGTCAAGCTGACCGGCACCATCAGCTTCACGGACAACGGCCGCCCCATCCCGGGCTGCCAGGACGTCCCGATCACGCCGGCGCCGCCCTACCGGGCCACCTGCACCGTGCCCGACCGGATGCTCGGCATCCACGTGATCGTGGCCGCGTACTCGGGCTCGCTCACCGCGTCGCCGTCGGTCTCCAACCCCTGGACGATCGAGGTGGGCCACCCGCGCTCGCCACGCGGCTACTGGCTGGTGGGCGCCGACGGGGGGGTGTTCACCTTCGGGGCGGCCCAGTTCTACGGCTCCATGGGCGACCGCCGGATCAACCGCCCGATGGTGGGCATGGCCGTCACCCCCGACAGCCAGGGCTACTGGCTGGTGGCCTCGGACGGCGGGGTGTTCTGCTTCGGCGACGCCCAGTTCTACGGATCCCTCGGCAGCGTCCGGCTGGACCAGCCGATCGTGGGCATGGCGGCCACCCCGGACGGCAAGGGCTACTGGCTGGTGGCGGCGGACGGCGGGATCTTCACCTTCGGGGACGCACGGTTCTACGGCTCGATGGGCGGCCGGCACCTCAACAAGCCGATCGTGGGCATGGCGCTCACACCCACCGGCCACGGCTACTGGCTGGTGGCCACGGACGGCGGGGTGTTCTCCTTCGGCGGCGCCCAGTTCTGGGGCTCCGAGGGCGACAAGCGGATCAACAAGCCGGTGATGGGCGCGGCGCCGGTGCCCGGGGGCGCCGGCTACTGGCTGGTGGCGGCGGACGGCGGGGTGTTCTCCTTCGGCAGCGCCCAGTTCTGGGGGTCGCTCGGGGGGCTCACCCTCGCCCAGCCCATCGTGGGCATGGCGCCCACCCCCACGAGCGAGGGGTACTGGTCCGACGCCACGGACGGCGGGGTGTTCGCCTTCGGGGACGCGCGGTTCTTCGGCTCCATGGGCGGCAAGCACCTCAACGCGCCGATGGTGGGCATGGCCACCATGCGGACAGGGTTCCCCGACCTCTACACACCCTGAAGACCCGGCCGGGTGCCGGGTCAGCCGCTGAGCCGGGCCAGCGCGGCGGCCACGGCCTTGCCGTTGGCCTTGCCGCCGGTGGCCTTCATCACCTGGCCGGTGAAGAACCCGCCCAGCTTCTTGCGCTCGCCGTCGTCGCCGGCCACGTAGCGCTCCCACTCGGCCGGATTGGCCTCCACCACCTGGCGGACCACCTCCACCAGGGCGTCGTCGCCCATGGCCTCGAACCCCTTGGCCCGGGCGATGGCCGCCGGGTCGCCGCCGCCCGCGGCGAGCAGGTCGGCCAGCACGTCCTTGGCCTGGGTGGCCGAGAGCTCGCCGCCCGCCTCCATGGCCAGGAGCCGGGTGAACGCCCCCGGGTCCAGCCGCCGGCCCGCCTCCACGTCGGCCGCCACCTCGTTGGCCGCCCGGGCCAGCGCCAGCGGGGCCGGCCCCCCGCCGTCCACGGCCGCCGCCACCAGCCCGTCGAGGCCCTGGTCCACGGCAGAGGACACCTGGTCCTCCTGGGCCGGGGTGGCGGTGCCGCCCAGGAGCCCCACCAGCCGGGCGCGCCGCTCGGCGGGCATCGGCCCCAGGCCCGCCGCCACCCGGGCCTGCCACGCGGCGTCCGGCGCGAGCGGGACCAGATCCGGCTCGGGGAAGTACCGGTAGTCGTAGGCCTCCTCCTTGGAGCGCATGGTCACGGTGCGCCCGGCCCCCTCGTCCCAGTGCCGGGTCTCCTGGACCACCGTCCCGCCGGCCTCCACCAGCGCCACCTGCCGCTCCGCCTCGTGCTCGATCGCCCGGGCCAGCGAGCGGAGCGAGTTGAGGTTCTTGATCTCGCAGCGCGTCCCGAAGGCGGCGCTCCCGGCCCGCCGGACGGACACGTTGGCGTCCACCCGCATCGAGCCCTCCTCCATCCGGCCGTCCGAGGCCCCGGTGGCCACCAGCACGGCCCGGAGCTCCTGGGCGTAGGCGCGGGCCTGGACGGCGGACCGGAGGTCCGGCTCGCTCACGATCTCCACCAGCGGCACCCCGGCGCGGTTGTAGTCCACCAGCGAGTACTCGGCCGAGTGGATGCGCCCGTCCTCGCCCACGTGCGTGGTCTTGCCGGTGTCCTCCTCGATGTGCGCCCGGGTCACCCCCACCCGCGTGCCGTCGGGGAGGGCCAGCCACCCGGCCACGTTGATCGGCTCGTCGTACTGGCTGATCTGGTAGTCCTTGGGCATGTCCGGGTAGAAGTAGTTCTTCCGGTGGAAGGTGGAGGGGCGCACCTCGCAGTGGAGGGCGGTGCCGATGCGCATGGCCAGCTCCACCGCCTGCTCGTTCAGGACCGGCAGCGAGCCCGGGAGGCCGAGGCACACCGGGCACACGTTCGTGTTGGGGTCGTCGCCGAAGGCGTTGCGGCAGCCGCAGAACAGCTTGGTCGCCGTGAGCAGCTCGCAGTGGACCTCGAGGCCCACCACGGTCTCCCACCCGTCACCGCCCACCGGGACGCCGGTCCCCTCGCCGCTCACCGGGCCGCTCCCGTCCCCGCTCCCGCCTCGGGGCCGCCGACCGCCGCCGCCTCGCGG
>JBOGGH010000163.1:0-6050 GCA_050743905.1 Acidimicrobiales bacterium | reverse complement strand
AGCCACCATGACGACGCCTGGCAGCGGACGATCGACGTCTGGGCGGTGCACGATGGCACGCACGTCGGCACCTGCGCTGGCGAAGGAGACGATCGTTTCGTGCACTTGCACTCCTTTCGTCGAGCCAATTCGGACGGTACACGAGTCGGTCGCATCTCACCGAGTTCCCTTGTGCCACAAGCCGCTTACCGGCGCGAACTCCGTCCCATCTGCGGCAGCGTTCGGGCGAGGCCTCTGCAATCTAGCCAAGCAGAACGGCGGTTCTGGGCGCGGCTTCTCCGGCCGAAGGCGCGACAGATCACTCACTCTCGCTGATGTCGGAAAGGCGCGCCGACCCGGTGGTAGGTGGCGCGTCGGTCTCGTTTCATGGGGCGCGGTTATTTAACCCTCGGTCGCTTTCCCCCGGCGCTCAGCATTTGCGCGGATCACAAGGCGTAGGTAGTCGGTCAGTCCCGCAGCGACAGATTCGAAGCTTTTGCGCATCCGTTCGTCTGCCTCGAACATGTCGGCGAAAGCGACATGTGCTTCGGAGGTGCAGTCGAAGAACCAGCGCCGAAGCCCGTTGCGGTGCTCTTCGGCGAGATCCATGGCGGCTTCGCTGTCGGGCGGCGCGCCGGCTGCCATCACCTCAGCGAGGCGCGTGCAAAGCGAGGCCTCTTCTTCCATGATCTGGCGCCAATCCTCAGTGGTGTAGGCGGCAACCCTTTGGGCTGACTCCTCGTATTCGGGCGCGTGGCCGAACCGACGCTCGACGTCGGCCGCCCAGTCGTCGGGGAACGTCACTTCACCTACGAGCTCGACCTGCTGGTCGGGGTTCGGCACGATCCGGCGATGCTGTTCGGACATATTTGCCTCCAAGGCGCTCTCGACCGCGATCAGCACTTGTCGCAGCCGGTTGATTTGGTCGGTGAGCAGGTGATGCTGACGGCGAAGGTGGGTGCCGATGCTCGTTTTCGGGTCGTCGAGGATGGCGGCGACCTCCGACAATGAGAACCCGAGAGCCCGATACGTCAGGACTTGGCGGAGCCGAGCGACGTCGCCATCGTCGTAGCGGCGATGGCCCGACTCGCTTCGCCCAGAGGGCCGGACCAATCCGATCTCGTCGTAGTGGTGAAGGAGCCGGACCGTTACGCCGGTCAAGTCCACAACCTCGCCTACCGAGCGTTCCACATCTCCATCGTGGACCATCACGCCGCGTGAGGATCAAGCCCTCTCACGAGATGCCGGCTACACCTCAGTGTCGGCGCGGATAGGTGACGCGCGTTCGGGGATGCTGTTCGGCGCGATGTCGCGACCAACAGATTGAACGGCCCGGGGATTCACAGGCGACTCCTGTTCCAATCCAGCGTGCCGCCGGTGCCACCTGCGGCGGTAGCGAGCGGTGGGTCGCCTCCGCCATCGCCGACATTTGACAAGATCGTGGGGTGTACCCGGCCATTGAGCCCTACGACTACGGCCACCTCGACGTCGGCGATGGCCAGAGCGTGTACTGGGAGACTATCGGCTCGCCCGAAGGTCTTCCGGCAATCTGGCTACATGGGGGTCCGGGAGGTCCAGCCACCCCGAACAGCAGACGCAACTTCGATCCCGCCCGCTACCGAGCAGTCATCTTTGATCAGCGCGGGTGTGGTCGAAGCGCACCGCTGGCCAGCGACCCAGGCACCGACCTTTCGACCAACACGACCGACCATCTGGTCGCTGACATCGAACGCTTGCGGGTGCACCTCCGGATCGACCGGTGGGTGGTGGTCGGTGGCTCCTGGGGCGTGACCCTCGGCCTGGTCTACGCCCAGCGCCATCCCGAGCGGGTCCTTGGCATGGTGTTTGCTGCAGTCACCGCCGGGCGGTGGAAAGAGACGCAATGGATCACCCGGGACATGGGGCGGGTCTTTCCCCGCGAGTGGGATCGCTTCGTCGAGCGCGTCCCCGAGGACGAACGTGGCGGCGACCTGGCCGCCGCCTACGCCCGGCTGCTCGCGAGCCCCGATCCGACGATCCGTGAAGAGGCGGCGCGTCGCTGGTGCGACTGGGAGGACACCCACATGTCACTCGCGCCGGGATACGAGCCGCACCTTCGTGTCCGCGAGCTGTCCTGGCAGATGGTCTTCGCCCGGTTGGTCACCCACTACTGGGGACACGGTTGCTTCCTTGCCGACAACGAAGTGTTCGCCAACATGGGACGCATCGCGCATGTCCCAGCCACGTTGATCCACGGCTTATACGACGTCTCCGGCCCGCTCGACACTGCGTGGGAACTGCACAAGCGTTGGCCCGCCAGTCGCCTCATGGTCATCGACGACGCCGGCCACTTCGGCGGGAGCATGGGTCAGGAGTTCACGGCGGCGATCGACGCCATGGCCGAGCTCCTGCGACCGGACGCGGAGTAGCCGGCGAGTCGCCAAGCTCCACTGGAAACCTCGTAGCGACAAATCGCTCGCTCGCGAAGCCGGACGCGCCTCCCGGCCGGCGGTAGAGGATAGGGAGACTCGTGCGGGGACCTAGTGTCCGACCGGGAGCTCAGGGGGGGCGTCACCACGATCCGGCGTTCGGGGCGCCGTATCCTCCGCACTCTCGCTGATGTTCGGGGACAGCCGCATGTGGACCTACGGATGCACCCAATTAGTTGTCTCGCCATCGGTATGCGCGGTGGCCGCAGCCGCCGAAGGCGGCTCGCATCGGGGCGTTGGCCACGTCATTATCAGCGACGATCCGGCGCACCGCCGTGAGCGAGGAGATCAGTTCCTTCGACGAGCAGATCGTCAGCAAGGCGAGGCACTCGGCGCTCGGCTCAGCGGGCGCGAACCGGCTCGGAGGACGGCCGCCACTCTCGCCTGACCAGCCCGTACACCCATGAGTCAGAGACCTCGCCGTTCACGACGCAGTCTTCCCGCAACGTCCCTTCACGCACGAACCCGAGCTTCTCCAGTACGCGGGCAGATGCCACGTTGCGCGTATCGGTTTCAGCCTGGACACGGTTCAGGTCCAGCGTGTCGAATGCCCACCGCAACAACGCGCGCGCGGCCTCCGTTGCGTAGCCGTGGCCCCACGCTGCATCGTCGAAGCAGTAGCCCAGCGATGCGCTGCGGTAGTCCGGATTCCACCGGGTCAGGCTGCACCAGCCGATGAACCTCCCGTCAACAACCCGATCCACGGCCAGCCGCGCTCCGGTGCCCTCCTCTGCCATTTGCCGGCAAGCCGTGATGAACCGCTCGGCGCGCACGCGTTCGCTCCACGGCGGCGCGTCCCAGTAGCGCAGCACGTACGCGTTGCTGTGCAGCGCGAAGAGGTTGTTCGCATCGGCGTCGTCGAAGGGACGCAGTCGAAGGCGAGCGGTGTCGAGCATGGGGGCGGGCAGTGATATGGGCGGCATGTTTCCTCCCGTGGTCGGTCGCCGTCAATCAGATTTTCGGGGCCGGCAACTCTCAATGGCTTTTCTCGAGGGCGGGCAGTTCGACAGCGCGCGATTATCCGGCGTTCGGGGCGCCCCTCGCGGGGTCAACCGGTGAATGGTATGGGCACCCCAACCTGGCCTCCACTGGTTCAGCCGGGGTGGGGACACCCCTGAGCACCGGCGGTGCGTAGTCGTGCCAGGTGGCTCGCTGGTCCTGATCTCACACCACGTCGCCGACGGTCGCCCGCGGCCTGCCCGATCCTGGGGTACCGGAGATTCCCCACGCCGCGGTGGACTGCCTCGGCAACCTCTAGTCGTCGGACTCGATGGAACGACTGTCCGAAGGTGACTACTCGCCACGAGCCGAGGTTCAGCGCCGCGATGTCCCCGCGACCCCCTGCACCCAGCGCACGTTGGCTACTCCCGCCTAACTCTCGGCGGGGTCTTGGCTGCGGACGCGTGCCACCTACCGCGCGGGATGGCCATCCCACTATGCCGACACGCCCGCGTCTGCGAAGACAAGTGCCGGTAGGGGTGCCGCAACTGAAGCAAGCGCCCGGAACGCCTTCGACCGGTTGCAGACCGCCCAGAACGACGCTCACCCCGGCGCCTCTCTTAGCTGGCCCTCGCCCGGCGCGAACAGCGCTCCCTCGCCTGCAGGGACTAAATGGGGCGAAAGGTGGGCCGCGGCTGGTCTAGCCTGCGACAGCAATGCCGGAGCAGCCCGAGCTCGTCCTCAAGCTCTCCTGCGCCGACCGGGTCGGGATCGTCCATGCGGTGTCCGGCGTTCTTGCCACCCATGGCTGCAACATCGCCGAGAGCCGGCAGTTCGAGGATCGCGAGTCCGGGCGCTTTTTCATGCTGGTGCACCTAGAGACTCTTAGGCGCGGTCAACCCGAGGATCTCGAAAGCTCCATCGCCGAGGTCGGCGCCGCCTTCGAGATGGACTGGGAGCTGCATGACGTTGCGGAACGGCCGAAGGTGATCGTCCTTGTAAGCAAGCTTGGGCATTGCCTCAACGACCTCTTGTACCGCCACCGAATCGGAGGTCTCGCCGTCACCATCCCGGCGGGTCGTTTCCAATCACGACGACTTCGAGTCGCTGGTGCGCTCCTACGGCGTCCAGTTTCGTCACCGGCCGGTGTCACCGGCGACCAAGCCCGAGCAGGAGGCCGAGCTCGTCAGCCTGGTCGAGGACCTCGACGTCGAGCTCGTCGTGCTCGCCCGCTACATGCAGATACTCTCGCCGTCGCTTTGCGAGCGGCTGGCCGGCAAGGCGATCAACATCCATCACGGGCTGCTCCCGGCGTTCAAGGGTGCCCGGCCCTACCACCAGGCCTTCGAGCGCGGCGTCAAGGTGATCGGCGCTACGGCCCATTACGACACGACCGATCTCGACGAAGGCCCGATCATCGAGCAGGTCGTGGCTCCTGTCGACCATTCCATGGGTCCTGAGAGGTTGGCGGCGCTCGGGCGCGACCTTGAGTGCCAGGCGCTCGCCAGGGCCGTCACGTGGCATGTCGAGCACCGCGTCTTTCTGAACGGCGCCCGGACGGTGGTCTTCCGATGACGCCGGGCGAGGCCCGCACCGGCGGCGAGGCCCGCACCGGCGGCGAGGCCCGCACCGGCGGCGAGGCCCGTGCTGCGCATCGCTACCAGGTGAGCTGCACCTGGCAGGGCAGCACGGGGGAGGGATACGCGACGTACGGACGCGCCCACCGCGCCTCTGCACCTCCCGCGCGGGCTGCCGTGCAGCTCAGCTCCGACCCCGCCTTCCACGGCGACGCCGCCCTTCTCAATCCAGAGCAGCTGGTCGTGATGGCCGCCTCTTCCTGCCAGCTTCTGTCCTTCCTCGCCGTCGCCGCCAGGGCCCGCGTCGACGTGGTCTCCTACGAGGACTCGGCCGAGGGCGAGATGCCTGCCGGCGAGGAGGGGGTCGGGCTCTCGCGCATAATGCTCCATCCGGTCGTAACGGTGATGCGCGGACCTGCACTCGATCAGCTCAGCCGCCTTGCGGCTGTGGCGCACCGCCAGTGCTACGTCGCCAATTCCCTGCGTACGCCTGTCATCGTGGAGACGGAGTTCGTCATCTTGGACTGAACTCCAGGCAGGCGGCCTACGTCGACGCCCCGCCCGGCGGCGAGCAGGCGCGGCAGCGCGGAGCCCGTCGCCCCGCTTCGTAGCGCGCCCGCAGACGGCCGGGTCGTCGAAGCGCGCCAGCAGGCGAAGCCCTTTATGACGTCGGGGCCGAGATGGACGAGGCCTCGATTTTCGGCGTCCCGCCGTTCTTGGTGCTCTCCAGTGGAACGATCCGCGCTGTTCCCAAGACGATCACCTCGTGCACTCGCGCCGCACACGTCTCTGGTCGCCTGGAACAGGTCTCTGGTCGCCTGGAACAGACCGACCCGCCCGCTCAGTGAGGGTCGATGGCAGGCGAGGGAGGAGCAATTTCGTCGAGGTGCATGGAGGCGATCGCCGCTCGGCGACAGGCGCGCAGGAGGTGGTCATCCACGGTCACGAGCGGTCTTCCGACCGCCTCGGCCATCGCCGCGTAGGCGGCGTCGTAGGAGCTCATGGTCTCGCGAAGCGACCAGATGCGACCGAGTCGCGGTCCAGGCGGATCGAGGACGATGTCGAGCCGGGCCAGCCAAGCGATGGC
>JBOGGH010000162.1:0-6070 GCA_050743905.1 Acidimicrobiales bacterium | reverse complement strand
CCACGGTCCCCCTCCGGGGCGCGGCGGCGCGCATCGTGGCCAACATGGAGGCCAGCCTCGGCGTGCCCACGGCCACCAGCGTGCGGACCGTCCCGGCCAAGCTCCTGGAGGTCAACCGCCAGATCCTCAACAACCAGCTCGCCCGGACGACCGGCGCCAAGGTGAGCTTCACGCACCTCATCGGCTACGCCGTGGTCCGCGCCCTGGGCGTGGTGCCGGCGCTCAACGCCAGCTACGCGCCGCCGGTGGAGGGCGGCCGCGGCCCGGGCGTGGTCCGCCACGCCCACGTGGGCCTGGGCCTGGCGGTGGACCTGGAGCGCCCCGACGGCTCGCGCACGCTCATGGTGCCCTGCATCAGGGACGCCGACACCCTCGACTTCCGCTCCTTCGTGGTGGCCTACGAGGACCTCGTGCGCAAGGTGCACGCCGGCCGTGCCGCGCCGGACGACTTCGCCGGGACCACCGTGACGCTGACCAACCCCGGGACGCTGGGGACGGTGCAGTCGGTGCCCCGCCTCATGCCCGGGCAGGGGGCCATCGTGGGCGTGGGGGCCCTGGGCTACCCGCCCGGCTACGAGGCCACCGATCCCCGCGTCCTGGCCGAGCTCGGGATCGGCAAGGTCGTGACGCTCACCTCCACCTACGACCACCGCGTCATCCAGGGGGCGGAGTCCGGCCTGTTCCTGGCCCACGTGGCCGAGTGCCTGATGGGCGGGCACCGGTTCTACGACGACGTGTTCAAGGCCATGGGCGTGCCCTACGAGGCGGTGCGCTGGCAGGCGGACTCGCGGGCGGAGGACGGCCCCGCCGGGGACGGGCACGGCCGGCTGGTGAAGCAGGTGCACGTGCAGGCGTTGATCAACATGTACCGCGTCCGGGGCCATCTCATCGCCCACCTGGACCCGCTGGACGCCGAGCCCCCGCACATCCATCCCGAGCTGGACCCGCTCACCTACGGCCTCACCATCTGGGACCTGCCCCGCCGGTTCGTGACCGACGGCCTGGCCGGCCGGGACGTGGCCACGCTCGACGAGATCCTCCACCTGCTCCGGGACGCCTACTGCCGCACCCTCGGCGTGGAGTACATGCACATCCAGGACCCGGAGCAGAAGCGCTGGGTCCAGCAGCACGTCGAGGGCGTGCCCACGGTGGTGACGCCCGAGGAGCAGCGCCACGTGCTCGAGCGGCTCAACGCCGCCGAGGTGTTCGAGCGGTTCCTCCACACCCGCTACGTCGGCCAGAAGCGGTTCGGGCTGGAGGGAGCGGAGTCCACCATCGTCCTCCTCGACGCGCTGCTGGACGAGGCGGCCCGGACGGGCACCGGCGAGGTGGTGATGGGCATGGCCCACCGGGGCCGGCTCAACGTGCTGGCCAACATCGTGGGCAAGTCGTACCGCGAGATCTTCGAGGAGTTCGAGGGGAACCTGGACCCCGAGTCCGTGCAGGGGTCCGGGGACGTGAAGTACCACAAGGGCGCGGTGGGCACCTTCACCGGCGACTCGGGCCGGTCCCTGCCGGTGACGCTGGCGTCCAACCCCTCCCACTTGGAGGCCGTGGACCCGGTGGTCGAGGGGATGGCCCGGGCCAAGCAGGACCGCCTCCTCCCGCCCACGGACGGCAGCTCCCCGGCCGGCCCGGTGGCCGGGTTCCCCGTGCTCTCGCTGCTGGTCCACGGGGACGCCGCCTTCGCCGGCCAGGGCGTGGTGGCCGAGACGCTCAACCTCTCCGGGCTCTCGGGCTACCGCATCGGCGGGACCGTCCACGTGGTCATCAACAACCAGCTCGGCTTCACCACCGCGCCGGAGGCCGCCCGGACCTCCGTGTACCCCACGGACGTGGCCAAGATGGTGCAGGCGCCGATCTTCCACGTGAACGGCGACGACCCCGAGGCCTGCCTGCGGGCGGCCCGCCTGGCCTTCGGCTTCCGGCAGGCCTTCCACAAGGACGTGGTCATCGACCTCGTCTGCTACCGGCGCCACGGGCACAACGAGGGGGACGACCCCAGCTACTCCCAGCCCCTCATGTACCAGCGCATCGAGGCGAAGCGCTCGGTCCGCAAGCTCTACACCGAGACGCTGGTGCGGCGCGGCGACATCACCCTCGACGAGGCGGAGCAGGCGCTGGACGACTTCAACAGCCGGCTGCAGGCCGCACTGGACGAGGTGCGCGCCGAGAGCCCGCCGCCGCCGGCCCGGCTGCCGTCCGCGGAGCGGGTGGTGGCCGTGGCCCCGGGACCGAGCACCGGGGTGCCAGAGGCCACGCTGCGCGCCCTGGCCGACCTCACCCGCACCGTGCCGGAGGGCTTCACCCTCCACCCCAAGCTCGACCGCCAGTTCTCGCAGCGTGCGGACCTGGTGGCGCAGGGCGAGGTGGACTGGTCGCTGGGCGAGGCGCTGGCCATGGGCTCGCTGCTCCTGGAGGGCGTGGACGTCCGGCTCACCGGGCAGGACACCCGGCGCGGGACCTTCAGCCAGCGGCACGCCGTGCTGGTGGACTACGCGACCGGCCGGGAGCACGTGCCGCTGGCCCACGCGGGGGACGGCCCGGCCGGGCCCGGCGCCGTGGGCGGCACGGCGCCCGGTGGGCCGGGCCGGGCGCTCGGCCGGTTCACCGTGCGCGACTCGCTGCTCTCGGAGTACGCGGCCGTCGGCTTCGAGTACGGCTACTCGGTGGAGGCCCCCGGCTCGCTCGTCTGCTGGGAGGCCCAGTTCGGCGACTTCGTCAACGGCGCCGAGATCATCATCGACAACTTCCTGGTGGCGGCGGAGGAGAAGTGGGGGCAGCACGCCGGCCTGGTGCTGCTCCTGCCCCACGGCTACGAGGGGCAGGGGCCGGAGCACTCGTCGGCCCGGATCGAGCGGTTCCTCTCCCTCTCGGCGCGCGGCAACCTCCGCGTGGCGGTGCCGTCCACGGCGGCGCAGTACTTCCACCTGCTCCGGTCCCAGGTCCGGCGCGCGCCGGCCACCCCGCTGGTGGTGGTCACCCCGAAGTCGATGCTCCGCTCGCCCGCCTCCCGGTCGCCGATGGCGCAGTTGGTGGAGGGGGGCTTCACCGAGGTGCTGGACGACGAGGGGGTGGCCGACCCCGGCTCGGTCCAGCGGGTGGTGCTCTGCAGCGGCAAGGTCGCCCAGGAGGCGTTGCACCGTCGGGACGAGCGGCTGCACGGGGCGGCGCCGGAGCCGTCCACCCCGCCCGGCGGCCCCCGGGTGGACCCCGCCGAGGTGGCGGTGGTGCGCGTGGAGCAGCTCTACCCCTGGCCCCAGGAGCGCATCGACGCGATCCTGGGGCGCTACCCGGGGGCGGGCGAGGTGGTGTGGCTCCAGGAGGAGCCGGAGAACATGGGGGCGTGGTCGTTTGTCCACGCCAGGCTGCACCGGCTGCTGCGGGACCGCTACCGGCTGCGGCACGTGAGCAGGGCCGAGTCCGCGAGCCCGGCGACGGGCAGCGGCGCCCTGCACCAGGTGGAGCAGGCCGATCTGCTGGACCGGGCCGTGGGCTGAGGTGGCGGGCGGCGGCGGGGCGCCGCGCCCCGGCCGGTGATGCCGGGTGCACCCCTGGGAGATGGTTGACTAGCAGGCACGATGGCTGAGCAGCATCACGTGGTGGTGGACGGGTCCAACCTGGCCACCGAGGGCCGGACCTCGCCGAGCCTGGCGCAGCTCGACGAGGCCGTGCGGGCCTATGCCCAGGAGGACCCGCGCGCCGAGATCGTGGTCGTGGTGGACGCGTCGTTCGAGCACCGGATCGACCCCGGCGAGCGGCAGCGCCTGGAGGAGGCCGAGCTGCACGGCGAGGTGGTCTCCCCGCCCGCCGGGGCCATAGGCCGGGGCGACGCCTTCGTCCTGCGGATCGCCGAGCGCACCCGGGCCACGGTGCTGTCCAACGACTCGTTCCAGGAGTTCCACGGGGAGCACCCCTGGCTGTTCGACGACGGGCGGCTCGTGGGCGGCAAGCCGGTCCCGGGCGTCGGCTGGATCTTCACGCCGAGGAACCCGGTCCGGGGGCCCAAGTCGCGCCAGGCCACGGGCAAGGCCAAGCGAGCCACCGCGCTGCCGGCACCGGCCAAGGCGGCGGAGCTGGCGCGGGCGGCGAGGAAGGTGGCCGCGCGCCGGGGCACCAGGTCGGACGGGTCGCCCGCCAGGGTCGGCGACGTGTGGAAGGCGGAGACGGGCACGGCCGGCGTCTCCGGGGGCGCCCCGGCACCGCTGGAGCTGGTGGGCGAGGACGGTGCGGCGGCCGGCGGCGGCCGGGAGGCGGGGGCCACCAGGCCCAAGAAGGCGGCCAGGGCCGCCAAGGCCACGGGGGCCGCCAAGGCGAGCAAGGCGAAGAAGGCCGGCAAGGCGACGAAGGCCACGAAGAAGGCCGCCGAGGCCGCCCGGCCGGCCGATGCCACGGCCGCCGCCGGGGTGACGAAGAAGGCGGCGAAGGCCGCCAAGGCCGCCAACGCCGCCAAGGCGGCGAAGGAGGCCACCAAGGCCACGAAGGCTACCAAGGCGGCGAAGAAGGCCGCCGAGGCCGCCGAGGCCACCAAGAAGGCCGGCAAGGCCACGACGAACGCCGCCGAGGCCGTGCAGGCCGCCACGAGCGTGGAGCCCGGCGAGGCGGGGGAGGCGGCCAGGGCCACGAAGAGCGCCACGGCTACCAAGAAAACTGCCAAGACCACGAAGGCCTCCAGGGCCACGAAGAAGGCCGCCAAGGCCGCCAAGGCCACCGAGGCGGTGCCGACGGCGAGGGCCTCCAGGGCCACGAAGAAGGCCGCCAAGGGGACGGCCGCCGAGCGCCGGGACGTGGCGGCCGGGGCGGCGCCCGTGAGCAAGCCCGTGAAGCAAGCTGCGAAGCAGGCCAGGAAGGCCCCGAAGGCTGGGAAGGAGCCCGACGAGGTGGCCGCCGAGCCGGTGGACCTGGCCACGCGGCGCCCCGCCGCCGACGCCCGCCTCCTGGAGGCGATCCACGAGGCCACGGCCGAGGCCCTGGCACCGCCGGCGCTGGCCGCCGCCGACGGCGCCGCGGGCGGCAAGGCCGGCGGGAAGAAGGGCAAGGGGGCGGGCAAGGGATCCAAGCGGCGGCGGTCCTCTCCGCCGCCGGCGGTCAACGAGCCCCTGGCGTTCATCAACTTCGTGGCCGCGTACCCGATGGGGAGCGAGGTGGAGGGCGAGGTGGCCTCCTACACCTCGCACGGGGCGATGATCGAGGTCACGATGGGGGACGGCATCAGCCTCCACTGCTACGTGCCCCTCACGGGGCTCGGCGACCCGCCCCCGCGCAAGGCCCGCGAGGTCCTGGCCCGCGGGCAGCGGCAGCGCTTCGTACTGGTGGCCCTGGACCCGCCGCGACGCGTGGCCGAGCTCGCGCTGCCGGGGCTCGCGCCGGTGGAGCTGGAGCGCCCGTCGGTGGGCGCCTGACGACCGGGGTGCCCTCAGGCGGGCGGTTGCCGCGCCTCGTCCTCTGGGACGTCGACGGCACGCTGGTGGACGCCGGGGGGATCGGCGCCGAGGTCTTCGACGACGCCATCGAGCGGGTGCTCGGCGTCCGGCCCCCCACCCGGGTGCGCATGTCCGGCAAGACCGACCCGCAGATCGTCGGCGAGTACCTGGCCCTGATGGAGGTCGCCGAGCCCCGGGGCCACGTGGTCCCGGTGCTGGACGAGCTGGTGGTGGCGCTGGCCGCCGCCGAGCAGGCCATCCGGGAGCGGGGACGGGTCCTGCCCGGTGTGGCGCGCGTCCTCGCCGGGCTGGCCGAGGAGGGGACAGTGGTGCAGACCGTGCTCACCGGGAACGTGGCGCCCAACGCCGCCGTGAAGCTGGGGGCGTTCGGCCTGCAGCGCTGGCTGGACCTGGAGATCGGCGCGTACGGCAGCGACCACGCGGACCGTGAGCTGCTGGTGCCGGTGGCGCTGGAACGGGCGGCCCGCCTGCGGGGCCGCACGTTCGCGCCCGGCGACGTCTGGGTGGTGGGCGACGCCCCGGCCGACCTGGCCTGTGCCCGCGCCGGCGGCGCGCGCTGCCTGCTGGTGGCGACCGGCCGCGCCGGCTACCACGAGCTGGCCGCCCTGCGGCCGGACGCCGTGCGC
>JBOGGH010000161.1:0-6100 GCA_050743905.1 Acidimicrobiales bacterium | reverse complement strand
GTCGTAGGCGACGGCCTGGGGACTGAGGTGCGCTGTCGCCGCCGGCTTGGGCTTGCCGAGGGCCACTGTGGAGGCTCCCGTGTGCGACACCACCGTCGTGATCTGGGGGGGTGTGCCGGCTGCCTGGGCGGGTCCGGCGACCAACACCACCGAGAGCGTGGTCGCAACTGCCACGGCGCCCGCGATCCAACGGCGGCGAGCGACAGGTCCTGATCCCCGTGGACTTCCAGGCATCGTGCGGTCATCGGTGACGTTCACCTGCTCCTCCTCTTCATCTGATGGACCTTCGGACTTGGGTGAACGGCCGGCGGCTCCACGCCGCGCGCCAGTCGAGCGCCGCTCACAACCACGCCGGCAGGAGCCGGCTCAGCGCTTCGGCGGCGAGCACGGTGAACGCCAACAGCGGCGCCGTCGTGAGGATGTAGGCCGACCTGAGCGTCGACCGGCGGTACATGGACAGGGCCCCCGCGAAGCAGACGGCGAGGGCGAGCACCGCCAGGATCAACCACGCCAGCGCCGTGGGATCGCCGGAATTGCCTTCCTGGCTGGGGCTCCTTGCCCCCTGAGGGGTGGGCGTATAGGGCTTGCCCCGGAGCCGAGCCACCACCACGATCGCCCGCCCCGTGTTCCACGGGAGGGAGGACCCCGAGGTCAGCAGCGTGAGCTGGTCGTGCGTCGAGGGCCCCAGGACGACGTCGGCGCTGACCGTCGGTACACCCCGGCCGGCGTGCTCACTGCCCGACGCTGGGGTGCCCGCGGCGCGCGAGCCCGGCGACGACGTGGACGCCACCGTGGTGGTGGTCGACCCCGACGCCGCCGTCTGGGTGGTGGACGTGACCGCTGCTGTCGTGGGCGTCACCATCGTCACGGTGCGCACCGAACGAACCACGTACACCGAGCGGCCCTCGGTCGTCGCGGTCAGGACGCGATCTCCCGGACGAAGCAGCTGTAGCTGACCGAACGGTCCGCCGTAGCCGGCGCGGCGACCCACGACCGCCGAGTTGCCTGGCTGCCCGAGCCCGGCGGTACCCGGGACGTGCCCGGGGCCGCTCACCGTCTGCGACGGCCCGGCCCCTTCGACGACGGCCTGGTGGAGCCCGATACTCGGGATGGCCAGGATCCCGACCACGCTCCCCGGCTGGGGCGGCTGGGTGGGCACGGCGGCACGGTGCAGCCCCTCGTTGTCACTGGCCGCCTGTGTGATGGCCGCTCGCTCGGCGGTCAGCAGGGATCGCTGGTCACGGGCGTGCACCAACGGACCGACCCAGTACAGGACCACGCAGGTGGCCGCCAGCAGCGCCAGCGCTCCGGCGGTCGCGAGCACCGCCGATCGGCGCCAGTCGAGTGACCGAGAGCGCCCCCGGCCCGCCATCGAGCTACCGGTAGCTCCCCCCGGACCGGGGCGTGCGGGCGCGGGAGCGCTGCCGGCGCGGGCGACGCCTCGCTGCTCGAGGACGGGTGTCGACGTCTCGGCGGGCCTGACGGCGTCTACCACGGCAGTCATTCGCCCCCCCGGCCGTTTCCGGGATCGCCGTCAGCCGGCTCGTCCGGTGATCCTGGCAAGCCGCCCTCGCCCTCGACCTCCGGCCGAAGCGGTCGCCCGGACATCAGAAGGGCAAGGCCCGGCAGCAGCAGGACCAAGACTAGGATGCCCAGGGCAGGGAGCAGCCAGCCCGGCTCCTCCACCCGGTTGAACCCGGCGAGGCTCGCCGACAGTCCGTGGCCGTGTGGACTGCCGCTGCCGTGGGAGGGCCCCGGCGACGTTGCCGCCGGGCCGCTGCCGCCCGAGGCGCCGCCGTTGCCACCGACGCCGCCCGCCCCGGTGTCGTTGGCCACGAGACCCCCGCCGGTCGCACCTGCTCCGCTTGTCGAGGCAGGTGCCGCGGCTGTGCCACCGCGGCCCTTCGATGTGCCGGCGGTGCCTCCCGATGTAGCCGTAGAGCCCGCCGTGCCCTTCACCTCCGCGCAGCTCCCCGTCGTCTTCTCGGCGCCCACTTCGGTGACGGCCGCCTGCGCCTGGGCCTGGAGGGCGGGGGTCAGCGGGACCATGCCGGCCGGGAGCTTCGCCTGCCCCGGTCCGGTCACGTAGTTCAGCCACGCCTTCAGGTCGTCCTGCGACGCGGTCCGTGGCGTGCATGTGGGGGTAAGCAGCGGCTGGGCCGGGGCGATGGCGTACTCCACGAAGGTGAGCGGGTACGGCTGGACCCCGCCCACCGGCGTGGCGTCCGGGTTCGGCAACAGGGTGCCGTCGGCTTGGGGGATCATCTCGGTGGTCGCAGCGTCCATCGACGCCTGGCTGGGGGCAACGTAGACCGGGCTCCCGCTGCCGATCGAGGCCGGAGCCTGCATGGCGAAGTCAGCCAGGCCCCCCCACATCGTGGCGGCCGTGGTGGCGTCGACCAGGGCGAACCCCAGCCCGGCGCCGGGCGTGAGGGCCCGGGAGATGAGGTCGGTGCCAGTGCTCGGGTAGACGTTGTACGGCGGTGTGGACGTCCCGAAGTCCGCGGTCGCCCCGAGCTCGACCGATGTCCTCCCGGTGGTACCTGTCCGGGCTGACACCATCGCGTGCGGCACCACGGTGTGGAAGAACGTGGTGGCGAACTCGGTGGTGGCGTCGGTCAACGAGGTGGCGACGATCCCCAGGTGGAACGACTTGTATGTCCCGGCGCCCTGGGTGATGGAGCGTGTCGGCGCATAGTAAGTGCCCGTGCCCAGGTCCGGCCGCAGCTCGGGGTCCTCGCCGACCAGCGCCTGACCGAGCGGGCTCGACCACCGCAACGCCAAACCTGTTGGTCCCCCACCCAGGAGCTGGGCTTCCTGCGAGTCCGTGATCCGGAGGGGTTGCGGGAAGTCTCCCAGCACGAGGCCACCGGAGGGGCTTGCCTCTGTGTACGTCTCGACATGGCCCAGGACCACCGCGTTGATCGCCACCGGCACCGCCACGTACGGTCGGTCCACGGATGGCGTGAACGCACCGGATGTCCCGTAGCCGACGGCGCTGTACGCCAGATCGGCCGAGCCGTTCGCGAAGGCTTCCAGCGCGGAGCCGTCCCCTTGGCCCGACGCGAGGTTGTCCGTGGCAGCGGCGCCGCCGGCGACCCCGGCGCTGCACGCTGCGATGGTGAGGTCGGTGACGGCACGGCCGAGGCGGTCCGGGCTGACAGAGGAGACCACGCCGGGCGCGGCGCTCCCACAGGCTGTGGATGTCCCGGTTGTGACGAACGTGACGGGCACAGAAAGGAAGATGGGCGGCTCATATGTCGACCCGTGCTTGCTGAACACCGCAACCGTGAACCGGCACGAGTGCGACGCATCGCAGATCAGGATGGGCGGCATCTTTGTCGGTGTCTTGGCTGTTGTGACCTCAAATGTGTAGAGGGGGGTCCCCTCGCTCGTCTCGGCCGGGAGACGGCCAGTGACCGTCGGGTAGTCCCCGGTGCTGTTCAAGACCGGGGCGATCAGCGACTGCGGAAGCACGTCGGCACTGAGGGGGTGCCTCTTTGTGGTGCAGTGCACCCCTGTGATGTGCCACTCTGTGGGGAACGACGATGTTGTCGGCTTGTTGGATATCGGTGCCGGCGCGTTCGGTGGCGTGAATGTCGCTGTGCACCAGGCGAAGGCCACCCATGTGATCTCGTACCCGGCGGCGGTCCCGGCAGCCGTCCGTGTGACGGTGATCGTCATCTGCTCGCCTGTCGTCAGATCGTGAGAAGGACTGACGTTGAGCGTGAAGTAGGACGTCGGCGATGTGGACGCCGACGCCGGTGATCCAACCGAGCCCGAAACGAGCGTGGTCACGATCTGCAATGCCAAGCACAACGCCACCCCGATAAACCATGCCGACCGACAGGATGGGCGTGACGCAATCTCTTCGAACCTTGAGACGCTCATGATGGCCCGCACCTGATTGTTAGCTTCACCGTCTCCACTCCGATTGCGCGTAATATAGATTTTGCGACCCCCGAACTGGCCCCTACGTTGTTGGTTGCACCCACGTATTCGCCGCCCAATAGAACGCCCCCCCGCTTTTTCCCGGATAAGCGGCACCCTGAAATTCCCGACACTTTGCACCATTGGCGTCGCTTGTAGCCGGAGCGCTGCCACCACTATTCAGGGGCACAAAACCGGCTGCCGATATCGTCGTCGAATCGTATCCACTACACAACACACTCTTACTACCTGTAGCTTGATTATCGAATCCGATCATCATCTTGGCGCCTATATATGTCGGTAGATTCCGATCAGTCACATTGTAAACATACCGGATTCCGGGTACGGCGCTGGTCGAACTTGCAGGAACCGCGACGCTAGACGGCATGTGAGAGTACCACTCATTTGACTCGTCAATTACCGACGTATTCGCCGCAAACGTGCCACGATTGGATGTGGCGTTAAACGTTCCGGATTGTGGGGTATAGATATCAAATGGGGCCGTATTGTCTTCTGTCTGCCTATTTTCTATCATGGCTAGCGATAGTGTCGATGCATTGAAGTTCCCAATCACTGATCCAGAAATTGAGTTCCTCTTTGATTTGCCGAACAGAGCCTCTGTGTTCCACTGCTGCTCAAACTGCGCGGTCGAATAGATGCTTATTGCGTCAGCCACGGGCGTGGACGATGTAATCGATGCCTGATAGATAATCCCGTCCTCCGTATTCTCGACGTTGCCGATATCGCTTCCATTGACTGTCCAAAGGGTGATTGGTCTCGTAGTGCATGTGGATGTCGGTGTCTCCACATGTGTACGCATTGGTGTAAATCCCAGCATGTCGGTAAAGAATGCACGCGTATCTGAAAGTGCTTGAGGCCAAAATCTAACGATGGGAGCTGTTGCGCCGCCGGTCGCTGTTTTCCAGTTCGTGTATCCTGCCTTGCAACGATAGATATTTTTCATCGCTGTAAGCGACAAAGTTGCTGGCTCCTCGCGGTTGCCACCGGAATTCTTTCCTACGAGTGGGGCAACTGCATCCAGTGCGTACGCGTAGTAATCAAACCAGGGGCTGGATGTACCAAATGTAGGTGTCCCATGTGTAGTAAATGTGGCTGTATCAATTACCTCTGGGTATGGTGGCAGCGTAGATTGAATAAAGGCTACGCACCCTCTGATATCTGTTGTGCTGTCGTAGTCTTCGGTGTGAAGGTATTTCTTTGCGTGTACCGAACCATAAGGAACCGGCTCGTCAGCATTAAAATACTCCCCATTTTTACAATACCTTGTTGTGGGATAGATAAATTGATGTGATGTCGTCCCACCTGGCAGCAAGTCGTTCAAGGACTTTGGGAAGAGGTCATGCGTCAGCACGTAGCTTGTCGGCGAACCAAACGTCGATACTTGGACTGGGCTTGCCGAGACGGGATCGACCGCAGCGATTGCCATGGTTCCGAACAGAACCAGCGCGCCGCACGCTCCCAGCAGACCATGGCGGGTGACAACAAGTCTCTGCTGCATCAAAGTGCTCCTTTTGAAGCAATCGTCGTGATCGATATCCATCGACGTTGAGCTGATCATCCCTGTTAGATGATCAGCAAGCGTTCTCCCTCTCCTGACTCTCATCACCAAAATTCTCTCGCTGTTCGGATAGCGCAGGGGTCCGGAGCCGGCTATCCCGGCCCCGGACCCCTGCGCTGCACTATGCGCCGCTAACAACTTCCTTCAACAGACATCAACCTGTGGGTGTGGTCCAACCGTTGGCGGTCCACGTCTTGACAGGGCCGTGTCCAGGCCACGCCTTCCCTGGGTACTCCCGGCAGGTGGCGCCGGCCAGGTCGCTTGTCTTCGTCGGTGCGGTCGAGCCGCTGTTCAAGGGGACGAAGCCCGAAGCCAGGATCGTGGAGGCATCGTCGCCGTTGCACAGCGTGCTCTTCGTGCCCTGTGCCTTGTCGTCGAAGCCGATCATCATCTTGGCCTCCGAGTAGGTCGGGATGGCTGTGTCGGCCACGTTGAAGATGTAGCGGACACCCGGGACCGGAGCGGTCGATGTCGTGCCTGGCGACGTCGGTGATGGCATGTGCGAGAACCACTCGTTTGTCTCGTTCACCACGCCCGTGTTGAGCGCGAACGTGCCACGGTTCGTTGTGGCGTTGAACGAGCCCTTCTGGG
>JBOGGH010000160.1:0-6134 GCA_050743905.1 Acidimicrobiales bacterium | reverse complement strand
CGGTGGGCCATGACTGACGTGCTGGCCGTCGGCACGCCGGGCGCCGCGGGGCGAGCCGGGGCAGGGCGCACCCGGCGTGTGCTCATGGACGAGCCGGGGCAGGTGGACCGGATCTTCAACCGGGTGACCATGGCGGCCGGGGTCACCGTGCTGGTGGTGCTCACGCTGGTGGGCATCTTCCTGCTCTGGCAGAGCCGGCACGCCTTCGCCCAGGTGGGATGGTCCTTCTTCACCACCGTGGCCTGGCGGACCAGTGTCTACCCGCCGCAGATCGGCGTGCTGGGGCTGCTGTTCGGCACCGTGGTGGTGGCGCTCATCGCCGAGGTCATCGCCGTGCCGATGGGGGTGCTGGTGGGTCTCTACATTGCCGAGTACGCGCCGCTCGGCCTGCGCAAGATCCTCCAGGGGCTCATCGACCTGCTGGCGGCGATCCCCAGCATCCTCTTCGGCCTCTGGGGGTTCTTCTACCTCAGCGACCGCATCGTCCCCCTGTCGCGGTGGCTCACCACACACCTCGGGTGGATCCCGATCTTCAAGACGGACGCCGACGCCTCACTGGTGGGCTCCTTCTTCATCGCCGGGATCGTGGTGTCGCTCATGGTGATCCCGATCGTGGCCTCCATCAGCCGGGCCGTCTTCGCCCAGGCGCCCCCGGGGGAGAAGGAGGCGGCACTGGCGCTCGGCGGCACCCGCTGGGGCATGGTGCGGACCGTGGTCCTGCCCTTCGGCCGCGGGGGGATGATCGGCGCGTCGATGCTCGGGATGGGCCGGGCGCTGGGGGAGACCATCGCCGTGAGCCTGCTCCTGCCCCAGGTCCCGTGGATCTCCGGGCACGTCCTCCAGGCCGGCGGCTCCACGATCGCCGGGTTCATAGCCCTGCGGGCAGGGAGCGACCCGTTCACCGTGTCCGGCCTCATGGCCGCCGGGCTCGTGCTCTTTGTCCTCACCCTGGCCACCAACCTGATCGCCTCCACCATCGTGGCCAGGAGCCGGTCCGGCGCGGGGGTGGACGCGTGACGGCCTCCGGCGTGCGCGTCACGGGGGGGCGGGTCCCGCGGCGGCCTCGGCACCTGGACGCCATGGATCTCTACATCGCCGCGGCGGCGGCGGTGAGCTCGCTCTCCTTCTGCTGGCTGGTCTTCTCGGTGCTGACCGACGGCGTGGGCTGGCTCGGGTTCCTCGTGGTGGCGTACGCCGTCTTCCTGGCGCTCTTCTACGTGGGGACCTACGACCGGCTCGGGCGCCTGGCCGCCGCGGACCGCACGGCGACCGTGGGGGTGACCACTGCCATGGTGATCGTGCTGGTCCCCCTGGTGTGGCTGGTGCTCTACGTGCTGTTCAAGGGCCTCCCGGGCCTGAGCCTGGGGTTCTTCACCCACACCCAGCAGGGCGTCACCGCCACCGAGCCGGCGACGGCCGGCGGCGCGCTCCACGCCATCGTGGGCACGCTCGAGCAGGTGGGCCTGGCCCTCGTCTGGTCGCTCCCCCTCGGGCTGATGGCCGCCGTCTTCCTCAACGAGAGCCGGTCCAAGCTGCGGCGGCCGGTACGGATCTTCGTGGACGCCATGAGCGGCATGCCCTCGATCGTCTCCGGCCTCTTCATCTACGCCACCTTCATCATCCCGCTGGCCAAGGACAGCTCGCTCTTTGGCTTCAACGGGTTTATGGCGTCCCTGGCGCTCTCGATGACCATGATGCCCACGATCTGCCGGGCGGTGGAGGTGGTCCTGCGCCTGGTGCCGGCCGGGCTGCGCGAGGCAGGGCTGGCCCTCGGGGCGTCCAGGGCCAGGGTGGTCTGGTCCGTGGTGCTGCCCACGGCCTCGTCCGGGGTGGCCACCGCCACCATCCTCGGGATCGCCCGGGAGGCGGGCGAGACGGCGCCGCTCATCTTCACCGCCTTCGGCTACAACCTCATGAACGCCAACCCGTTCAGCGGGCCGCAGGAGAGCCTGCCGCTCTTCGTCTACCGGTTCATCCGCCAGCCCTCGCCCACCGACATCGTGCGGGGCTTCGCCGGGGCGCTGGTGCTGATGGTGCTGATCCTGCTGCTCTTCGTGGCCCTCCGGATCGTCGGCCGGGAACGGAGCGCGGCCCCCCGGCGGCGCCTGCCGGGGCGTACCCGGGCCGGGCGCGCCGGGCAGGGCCAGGGGCCGGAGTCGCTGCGGCGGCTCACCGCGCCCGGACCGGCGACCGTACCCGGGGGGACGCCGTGACGGGGATCGACGTGATGACACCGTCCAGCGAGCCGGCCGGCCTCGACACCGGCGCGGGCGCGGGCACCGGCCCGGGGCGGCCCTCGCCGCGGTCCCACCTGGTCGGCGGGCCTCCCCCGGGGGCGGCCACGCTGGAGGCGGTCGACGCCTGCGCCTGGTTCGGCGACCACCTGGTGCTGGAGGGGGTGTCCCTGGTGATGCCGGCCGGGGAGGTGACGGCGCTGATCGGCCCGTCGGGCTGCGGCAAGTCGACGTTCCTCCGGCTGCTGAACCGGATGCACGAGCTGGTGCCGGGATCGGCCATGGACGGCGAGATCCGCCTCGACGGGGTGGACATCTACGGCAGCGGGATGCGGGCCCAGCAGGTTCGGACCCGCATCGGCATGGTCTTCCAGAAGCCCAATCCCTTCCCGGCCATGAGTGTGCGCGACAACGTGCTGGCCGGCCTCAAGCTCACCCGGATCCGATGCCATGACACCGACGCGCTCGTCGAGGAGTCGCTCCAGCGGGCGAGCCTCTGGCGCGAAGTCAGGGACCGCCTCGACCGACCGGGGGGCGCCCTCTCCGGCGGCCAGCAGCAGCGGCTCTGCATCGCACGCTCACTGGCGGTCTCGCCCAACGTGCTGCTGATGGACGAGCCGTGCTCGGCGCTCGATCCCACCTCCACCCGGCGGGTGGAGGAAACCATCGCCGAGCTGCGTGACCAGGTGACGGTGGTGATCGTCACCCACAACATGCAGCAGGCCCAACGGGTCTCGGACCGCTGCGCCTTCTTCCTGGCCGAGGAGAACGAGCCCGGCTACGTGGTGGAGCAGGGGGCCACCACGAAGATGTTCGAGCAGCCCGACGACCCCCGCACCTTCGACTACGTGCACGGGCGGTTCGGGTGAGCGGGACCCTGCTCCGGCGGGTGCCGGTGGCTGCCGCCGCCCTGGCCGTGGCCTTCGGTGCGCTCGCCCTCCTGGTGGGCGGTGGCGCCGCCGGCGCTACCACATACGCCGAGGTCAACGGGCAGGGCTCCACCTACGCCGCCCTCGCCTTCCAGACATGGACGGCGTCCGTGCAGAAGGAAGGATTGAACGTCAATTACACGGCTACCGGCTCGCCGCAGGGCCTCACCACGTACTCCCAGAACACGGCCGACTTCGCCGGCACCGAGGCCGAGTACTCCGAGCTGTACGCCGACACACCCAACGGCACACCCAACCAGAAGGTGCCGCGGGGGTTTGCCTACACCCCGGACGTGGCCGGGGCGATCTCGATCATGTACCACGTGGCCGTCACAGCCGCAGGCCACGATCTGGTGACATACCTCCACCTCTCGCCGCCCACCATCGCCAAGATCTTCCTCGGCACAATCAAGAACTGGGACAGCCCCACAATCAGCGCCGACAACAAGGGGCTTGTCCTCCCGAACGAGCCGATCACCATCGACTACCGGTCTGGCCAGTCGGGCACCACGGCGCTCTTCTACGACTTCGTCAAGCACCAGCTCCCAACACGGTTCAAGTCATGGGCCGAGAACTGCGGGTACAACCCCACGTACCGGGTGTGGCAGATCACAGACTGCAAGGGGGGCAACGGCTTCGCCCAGTCGATCTCGTGGAGCGGCTCGGACCAGCAGGCGCAGTCCGTGGCCAGCTCCGGGGGCCTGTGGTCCATCGCCTACGACGAGTTCGGCTATGCCAAGGTCTACAACGACGACGTGGCCTGGGTGGAGAACGCCTCGGGCGCCTGGGTGCAGCCGTACGCGGAGAACATCGCCGCCGCGCTCGAGTCCGCCGTGCTGGCGCCCACAACCTCGCAGACACTCGCCGGCGTCTACACCAGCACCAATCCGCTGGCCTACCCGATCTCCGCCTACTCCTACATCCTCTACCAGTGCGCGCCCACGCCCACACGGCCCACGTGCAAGTCCCCGTACACGAGCACCGGCGTGATGAACACGATGGCCAAATTCATGCGATATATCGCCTGTACAGGCCAGATCAACATGGCCACCATCGGGTACTCACCGCTGCCTACGCAACTGAGCCAGTTCCTGGCCAACGCCATCGGCTACATGACGGGCCAGGCGCCGGCCACGCTCGGCGCCACAAACTGCGCCAACCCGCAGTTCAAGGGCGGGAGCCTCGGCGTGGGCGCGGCGCCACCCACCGACCCCACCAAGAACGTCTCGTCCGAGGCACCACCCGGGCAGTCCGGTAGCTCGGGTTCGGGTGGGACCGGTGGGGCCGGTTCGACGTCCACCGGATCCGGCGGGACGGGAGCGGCGTCGGGAGGGAGCGGCAGCGCCGCCACAGTCCACGGGACCACGACCACCGCCCCGGCCGGGCTCGCCGGCGCCGGAGCGAACGGCACAGTGGCAGCGGCGGTGGGAGGAGGCAGCGGGAGCAGCACATGGCTCGCGTCCGATCCGACCGCGGACGTCGGGCCCCCTCCCAAGGGGATCCCGCCGTGGGTGCTCGTGGTGCTCATCGTGGTGCTCGCGGCGCCGGTGGCGTTCCTCAGCTTCGCCGGGCGCCGGCGGCGGGTGGCGGCGACGGGCTCGGGCCGTGCCGCCGGGCAGGGGCCGCATGGAGATGGCCACCGATGACGGCCAGGCACGGGTGCCGACCAGGGACGGGGTACGTGCATCGCGCGGACGTCACGGAATTCCTGCGACGAATTACCTGGCCGTCGCCGGGGAGTTCACCTCGGCGGTGCAAGGTGCGGGTGCTGCCCGCGTCGTCTGCCGGACAGCGTTCCCAGTCACGCAATCGCAAAGGAGCGAGATGAAGAAACGATCACTCATCCGCCGGGGGCTGCTGGCCGGCACCGTGCTGGTGGCCGGTGGCGGCGGCGCCCTGGCACTCGGTGCGGGGCCGGCCGGGGCCAGCTCGGCCCAGGTGTCGACCGTGGGGTCCTTCACCACCTACGTGGTGATGCACAACCTCTTCCCCACGTCGCTCAACGACCTGCTGCCCACAGGCACGACAGCCAACCAGAAGATCCAGCCCACAACAGCACTCTGCAACGGCGGGATCACCTACGGGCCGACGAAGCACGTACCGAACGGCTCCGGAGCAGGGAAGACCGCGCTGCACACAGAGGAGTCGACCACACTCGACAAGAGGGGCTGCATCGATTTCTCCCGCTCCTCGTCCCCGCCCCAGCCCGGTACGAAGACAGTCAGCACACACTTCGACTACTACGCCTACGCGCTCGACGGCGTGGCATTGATGACCGGGAAGAACGCGGGAGGGTCGAGGTCCGCGCCGACAACCCTGACGCTCACAGACTTCAAGAACATCTACCGCTGCAAGCCCGGCTACACCAACTGGCACACAGTGACGCCGGGCGGCGCAACAGCGCCGATCGTGCGGTTCTGGCCACAGCCCGGCTCGGGCACCCGCACAGTGGGCGCGACCATCCTCGGCTTCACACCGATCACAACGCCGGCGAAGACAGCCACATCCACATGCACGACCGTGCCCTACTGGCACTGGACAGTGGCTGGCACCACAAAGGTGAACGAGGAGAACTCGGAAGAGGGCATCATCTACCAGTCGACGTTGACACCCACGAACACGCCGGTAGCGGACGCCATCTACATCTACTCGTCCGGCAAGTTCGCCAGCCAGTGGAACACAACCGGCCACTACGGCAAGAAGATGGAGAACTCGATCACAGGTAAGACCGGGTCGACAGCGATCGGGAACTTCAACGCGACGACACTGCTCCTGGCGCAGACCCAGAACCGGAAGACAGCAGCGCTCACGCAGCCGTTCGCGAACTTCTTCGCCCAGAAGGGCTCGTTCAACGCCACAACGAACCGTGGCACGTTCGCGCTCAACACGGGCGTGGTGAACGAGACAAACGAGTGGTTCTCGCACATGCCATCACCGACGTCGCCAGGCACGACATCGATCGCTCCGGTCC
>JBOGGH010000159.1:0-6137 GCA_050743905.1 Acidimicrobiales bacterium | reverse complement strand
GGGTGCGGCATGAGCGGCGCCCGGGGCCCCGTGGCGAAGCCGCCGGGCGGCCGCCGCACGGTGGGCGTGGTGGGCGCCGGCTACGTGGGCCTCCCCACCGCCGCCGTGCTCTCGCACTTCGGCCACCGGGTGGTCTGTGCCGAGCACGACGGCGCCCGCCTGGCCCTCCTGCGCCGCGGCGAGCTCCCCATCATGGAGGAGGGCCTGGACGAGCTGGTCCGGGAGGGGACCGGGCAGGGCACCCTGCGCTTCGTGGCCTCGGCGGCCGAGGCGGCCCAGGGCGCCGAGTTCGTGTTCCTGTGCGTGCCCACGCCGCAGGGCGAGGACGGGTCGGCCGACATGGCCCACGTGGAGGCGGCGGCGGCGGCGATCGGCGACCACCTGGAGCCCGGTGCGGTGGTGGTCAACAAGTCCACCGTGCCGGTGGGGACGGCGCTCCTGGTGGAGCGGGTCACCGGGCGCGCCGACATCACGGTGGTCTCCAACCCCGAGTTCCTGCGCGAGGGCTCGGCGGTGCAGGACAGCCTCCACCCCGACCGGGTGGTGGTGGGCGCCGACGACCGGCAGGCGGCGGTGCGGGTGGGCGAGCTGTTCGCCGCCACCGGGGCGCCGCTCATCGTCACCGACCCCTTCACCGCCGAGACCATCAAGTACGCCTCCAACGCGTTCCTGGCCACCAAGCTCGGCTTCGTCAACGCGCTGGCCAACCTGTGCGAGTCGGTGGGGGCCGACGTCCGCGACCTGATCCTCGGCCTCGGCTACGACAAGCGGATCGGCTTCGAGTTCCTCCGGCCGGGCCCGGGCTGGGGCGGCTCGTGCCTGCCCAAGGACACCAGCGCCCTGGTGCGGATCGCCGAGGGCGCCGGCTACCAGTTCGACCTCCTGCGGGCGGTGATCGCCGGCAACGAGGAGCAGCGCGAGCGCGTGGTGGCCAAGGTGGCGGCGGCGTCCGGGGGCGCTTTGGAGGGGGTCCCGGTCGCCGTGTGGGGCCTCACCTTCAAGGCGGGCACGGACGACCGGCGCAGCTCCCCGGCGGTCGACGTGGCCCACCGCCTGGCGGCCCGGGGCGCCCGGATCCGGGCCTACGACCCCGCGGTGGCGCCGTCGCAGGCCGGCGCGCCCGACCTGGCCGGGCTGGACCTCGCCGCCGACCCCTACGAGGCCTGCCGGGGCGCCCGGGTGGTGGTGCTGCTCACCGAGTGGGACGAGCTGCGGGGGCTCGACTTCGCCAAGGTCCGCGACCTGATGGCCGCGCCGGCCATGGTGGACGCCCGGAACCTGCTGGACCCGGTGGCGCTGCGCCGCCTGGGCTTCGCCTACACGGGGATCGGCCGCCCGTGAGCCGGGTGCTGGTGGCCGGCGGCGCCGGCTTCATCGGCTCCCACCTCTGCGACCGGCTCGTGGCGCGGGGGGACCGCGTGGCGTGCGTGGACGACCTGTCCACCGGCCGGGTGGCCAACGTGGCCCACCTGCTGGACCACCCGGCCTTCTCGCTGGTGGAGGCGGACGTGAGCCGGGAGGTCCCGGTGGAGGGGCCGCTGGACGCCGTCTGCCACCTGGCCAGCCCGGCGTCGCCGCCGGCCTACCTGCGGCGCCCCATGGAGACCCTGGCGGTGGGCAGCGAGGGCACGCGGCGGCTCCTCGAGGTGGCGGACGCCCACGGCGCCCGCTTCCTCCTGGCCTCCACCAGTGAGGTCTACGGCGACCCGGCCGTCCACCCCCAGGTCGAGTCGTACCGCGGCAACGTGGACCCCGTGGGCCCCCGCAGCGTCTACGACGAGGCCAAGCGGTTCGCCGAGGCGCTCACCATGGCCTCCCACCGCGCCCGCGGCACCGACGTGGCCGTCGCCCGCATCTTCAACACCTACGGGCCGCGCCTCTCGCCGGGCGACGGGCGGGTGGTGTCCAACTTCGTGGTCCAGGCGCTCGCCGGCGAGCCGCTCACCGTCTACGGCGACGGCACCCAGACCCGCAGCCTCTGCTACGTGGACGACGAGGTCGGCGGCCTCCTGGCGCTGCTCGGCTCGCAGGAGACCGGCCCGGTGAACGTCGGCAACCCGGACGAGCGCACGGTGCTGGATCTCGCCGAGCGGGTCCTCGAGGCCACGGGCTCCCGGTCCGGGATCGCCTTCCGGCCGCTCCCGGTGGACGACCCGACGAGGCGCTGCCCCGACATCTCGCTGGCCCGCCGCGCCCTGGGGTGGGAGCCCACCACGTCGCTGGAGGACGGGCTGGCGGCCACGGTGGCCTACGTCGCCGCCGGGGTGCCGGCCAGGTGAGCGACGCCGGCCCGGCGGCCCGGGTGGCCGCCGTGGTGGTGGACTACTGCGCCGGCGACGTCCTGGCCGCCTGCGTGGCGTCGCTGCTGGACGAGCGGGTGGGGCGGGTGGTGGTGGTGGAGAACGGCCCGGGGGACGGCGCCCGCGCCGCCCTGGCCGCCTCGGGTCTGGCCGTGCCGGTGGTGGTCCCGGGGCGCAACCTCGGCTACGGCGCCGGCGCCAACCGGGGGATGGCGGCCAGCGGGGACAGCCCCTACGTGCTGGTCTGCAACCCGGACCTCCGGGTCCACGCCGGCGCGGTGGCCGCGCTGGTGGCCGCGCTGGAGGCCCGTCCCTCGTGGGCGGTGGTGGGGCCCCGGGTGGTGACCCCGGACGGCGGCACGTACCCGTCCGTCCGGCGCTTCCCGTCCATGGCCGACGCCGCCGGCCACGCGCTGCTGGCGCTGTTCAAGCCGGACAACCGGTTCAGCCGCCGCTACCGTCCCCCGGACGGCGCGGGGGACGAGCCGGCGGCGGCCGACTGGGTGTCCGGCGCCTGCTTCCTGGCCCGGCGGGAGGCCCTGGAGGAGCTGGGGGGGTTCGACGAGGCGTACTTCATGTTCGCCGAGGACATGGACCTGTGCTGGCGGGCCCACCGGGCCGGGTGGGGCGTGGGGGTGGAGCCGGCGGCCGTGGTCACCCACGAGGAGGGCGTGTCCCGCCGCCGCCACCCGTACCGGATGCTCGTGGCGCACCACCGCTCGGCACTGCGCTTTGCCGTGCGCACCACCACCGGGTGGCGGCGGGCGGCGCTGCCCCTGGCCGCGCTCGTGCTGGGCGTCCGCCTGGTGGCGGCCTGCGCCGTGGAGGCGCTCCACCGCTGAACGGCACCGGCCGTCCCGTCGGGGCTGGCCTACGATGGGCCCGGGCTGCGTGCGGGTCTGTGGTTGCAAGTCGAGGCCAGTCGCAGGCGAAACGACCCACGTAAGGCAACTCGTGGTTGCTGAGCATGGTGCGGCTTAGGGGTAAGTCCTGCCCGCCGGGTCCCCGGTTCGCGGGGGCCGGTGGCGACGGGGGGATGCGCCCGCCACCGGTGCCGCAGGGCCGCACGGCGGCCGCCGGCACCGGGGCGCCAACCCCGCAGCAGGCGAGTGTGGGGGCAAAGACCAGGTCAGCCGTGCGCAGCCCGCGGGGCCGGCGGGGGGTGGGGAGAGGCCGGGGAGAGGCCGGGGAGAGGCCGGCCACCCCGGACACTAGAATCCGCTGGCTATGAGCGTCCTGACGCGCGTGCTCCGCGCCGGCGAGGGCAAGAAGGTCCGCCGGCTGGCCGAGATCGTGCCCATGATCAACGAGCTCGAGCCCGAGATGGAGGCGCTCAGCGACGACGCGCTCCGCCACAAGACGGTGGAGCTCCGGGAGCGCCTGGACCAGGGCGAGTCCCTGGACGACCTGCTCGTGGACGGCTTCGCCGTGGTCCGTGAGGCCGCCTGGCGGGTGCTGGGCCAGCGGCACTTCGACGTGCAGCTCATGGGGGGCATGGCGCTCCACTTCGGGTGGATCGCCGAGATGAAGACCGGCGAGGGCAAGACGCTCGTCTCCACCCTGCCCGTGTACCTCAACGCCCTGGCCGGCGAGGGGGTCCACGTGGTCACCGTCAACGACTACCTGGCCACCCGGGACGCCGAGTGGATGGGCCGGCTCCACCGCTGGCTGGGCGTGACCGTGGGCCGGGTGGGGCCGGACGTCACCGACAGCGCCCTCAAGCGCGCCGCCTACGCCGCCGACGTCACCTACGGGACCAACACCGAGCTCGGGTTCGACTACCTCCGGGACAACATGGCCCCGTCACGGGAGGCCATGGCCCAGCGCGGGCACGTCTTCGCCATCATCGACGAGGTCGACTCGATCCTGATCGACGAGGCCCGGACCCCGCTCATCATCTCCGGCCCGGCCGACGAGGCGGCGAAGCTCTACTACCAGTTCGCCAGCATCGCCCGCACCCTCGACCGCGACGCCGACTACGAGGTGGACGAGGAGAAGCGCCACGTGGTGCCGCTCGAGTCGGGCATCGAGAAGGTGGAGAAGGCGATCGGCGTGGACAACCTCTACGACGTGGTCGCCACCAACTACGTCCACCAGCTCACCAAGGCCCTGGAGGCCAAGGAGCTCTACCACCGGGACAAGGAGTACCTCGTCGACCAGGGCGAGGTGAAGATCGTGGACGAGTTCACCGGCCGGACCCTCGAGGGCCGGCGGTGGTCCGACGGCCTGCACCAGGCGGTGGAGGCCAAGGAGCGGGTGCGCATCAAGGAGGAGAACCACACCTGGGCCACCGTGACGCTCCAGAACTTCTTCCGCCTCTACGAGAAGCTCTCCGGCATGACCGGCACCGCCGAGACCGAGGCCGGCGAGTTCGCCAGCACCTACAACCTCCCGGTGGTCCCCATCCCCACCAACAAGCCGCTGGTGCGCCGGGACGAGGCGGACCTCATCTTCAAGACCGAGGAGGCCAAGTTCAACGCCGTCGCCGACGACCTGGTCGACCGCCAGGAGCGCGGCCAGCCGGTGCTGGTGGGCACGGCGTCGGTGGCCAAGTCCGAGCTCCTCTCCCGGCTGCTCGAGAAGCGCGGGGTGGAGCACCAGGTCCTCAACGCCAAGCAGCACTTCCGTGAGGCCGAGGTGGTGGCCCAGGCGGGCCGCCTGGGGGCGGTGACCGTGGCCACCAACATGGCCGGCCGCGGCGTGGACATCATCCTGGGTGGCAACCCCGAGATGCTGGCCAGCCACGAGGCGGTGGCCGGAGGCGCCGACCTCGAGACCGACGAGGGCCGGGAGGAGCTGGCCCGCCTCACCAAGCACCACGAAGCCCGCTGCGCCGAGCAGGGCGGGCAGGTGCGGGAGCTCGGCGGCCTGTACGTGCTGGGCAGCGAGCGCCACGAGAGCCGCCGCATCGACAACCAGCTCCGGGGCCGCTCCGGCCGCCAGGGCGACCCGGGGGAGAGCCGCTTCTACCTCAGCCTCGAGGACGACCTGATGCGGCTCTTCGCCACCGGGGCCATGAACTGGGTGATGGGGCGGGCCATCCCCGAGGACGTGCCCATCGAGGCGAAGATGGTCACCAAGGCCATCGAGCGGGCGCAGAACACCGTCGAGGGCCGCAACTCGGAGATCCGCAAGACAGTCCTCAAGTACGACGAGGTGATGAACGAGCAGCGCAAGGTGATCTACGCCCGCCGGATGCAGGTCATCGACGGGGAGGATCTCCAGGACCGGACGGTCGAGCTGCTCGAGTCCACCATGCGCGACCTCGCGGCGTCGGCCTGCCCCACGGACTACGCCGAGGAGTGGGACCTGGAGCGCCTCGTGAAGGAGGCGGCGCAGTACTACCCCACCGAGTTCACGGTGGACGACCTGGCCGAGGGCACCACGGCGGCGCAGGTGGCCGAGAGCCTGGTGGCCGACGCGCTGGAGTACTACGAGCGCCACTCGGCCTCCCTGCCCGGCGGCGAGGACCAGGCCCGCCAGATCGAGCGGGAGATCATGCTCCAGGTGATCAACCAGCGCTGGCGGGAGCACCTGGCGGAGATGGACTACCTGCGCGAGGGGATCAACCTCCGGGCCATGGGCCAGCAGGACCCCCTGGTGGCGTGGCAGCACGACGGGTTCGAGATGTTCGGCCAGATGATCGAGGCCATCGACGACGACTACCTCCGCTACGTGCTCCACGTGGAGGCGGTGGCCGAGCCGGCGGCCGAGCCGGACCTCGCCCAGGCGGTCTACCAGGCGGCCGACGACCCGGTGGCCGACGCCAGCTCCCTGGCGGGCCAGCTCCTGGCCGACCGGGGGGTGGGCGTGGCCGACACCGAGCAGGGGGTGGTG
>JBOGGH010000158.1:0-6139 GCA_050743905.1 Acidimicrobiales bacterium | reverse complement strand
GCCCCGGCCCCGGCCTCCAGGGCCTCGGCGTGGATCTGCTCGGCCGCCTTGCGGGACCACGCCCAGTGGCTGGCCAGCAGACCCACGGTCCGCACGGACGAGGGGATCAGGGTGGCCACCGCGGCGCCCATCACCCCGTAGGGCGGGACCAGCACCACCGCCGCCACCACGGAGATCACCACCGGGAGCACCTGGGCCGGCAGCATCAGGTGGGTCTTGCGGGTGGCCTTCAGGCTGAGGATGGCCCCCAGGCTGGTGGTGGTGACCACCGCCGCCACCGCCAGCACGTCGGCCGCCCCGGCGTACTGCCCGAACGAGGGGCCGTAGATCCGGTCGAGGAGCTGGCGGCCGAAGCAGAACACCACCACGGCCACGGCCCCCACGCCCACCACCCCGCTCGCCGTGATCCACCGCTGCACGCGGCGGAGGCCCTTCCAGCCGTGGGCCCGCACCGCCCTGGCCGCCTCCGGCAGGCCTATGCTCCCCGCCGCCTGGACCAGCACCAGGGCCGGCCCGGCGATGAGGCTGGTGGCCGCCTTCAGCCCGCCGATCCCGTCCGGCCCCAGGATCCCGCCGGTCAGCACGGCGGTCGACTGGGTTGTGGCGGTGGAGGTGAGGTTGCCGGCGGCGAGCCAGCGGCTGAGGCGCCACCGGCGCCGGACCAGGTCGAGCCCGCCGCGCAGCGTGGGTCGCACGCCGAACTGGTGCAGCCCGTACAGCGCGCCGGCGGCGCCGCCCACCGCCCAGGCCACCACGGCCACGAGCGAGGAGCGGGCGCCGGAGACGAAGAGCAGGCCGAAGGCCGCGGCCTGGACGGCGTCGAAGACCACGTCGTTGGCGAGCGACTTCCCGGGGGTGGCGGCCATGAAGCCCACCCACCGCCAGTAGTCCTGGGCCAGCAGGCAGGGGAGCCAGGGTGCGAGGCAGCAGAAGGCGATGCCGTACTGGTGCTGCCCGACCGCGAGCAGGACCACCCCGACGGCGGCAAACCCGGCCCCGGTGACCAGGCCCAGCAAGAGCTCGGCGGCCAGCCCGTCCCGGACCCGGCGGGGGGCGTCCGCCTGGTGGAGGTCGTTCTCGATGGCCATGGGATCGGTGACCAGCGACCGGTGCATGGAGGCGACCACCAGCCAGACCGCGTAGACCAGGGCGTAGACGCCCAGGCCGGCCACGCCGGCCACCCGGGCGGCGGCCAGTCCCACGGCGAAGTTGGAGAACGAGGAGAGGCACTGGTCGGCCGCGGTCACGCCGAAGCGGACCGACATGGCCCGGGCGGGGCGGTGGCGGAGGCGCCGGACCAGCGTCATGCCGGGGTGGCGAGGGCGGCCGTGCCGGCCGGGCCGGCGACGCGGGACACGCGGGACACGAGGAACTCGTGGAGCACGGGGGCCACGGCGGCGGCCTGGAACTGCCGGAGGAAGCGCGCCCGTGCCGCCGCCCCCATGCGGGCGCGCCCCGGCTCGTCTTCCAAGAGGCCCACCAGCGTGCGGGCGCCCTGCTCCGGGTCGCCCAGGTCCCAGTGGAGGCCCTCCACCCCGGCGTCGAAGAGGCCGGGCACGCCACCCACCGGTGCCGCCACCGGCGGCACCCCGGCGCGCATGGCCTCCAGGATCGCCAGGCCGAACGGCTCGTGGCGCGCCGGGTGGAGGTAGGCGCGGTAGCCGGGGAGCGTGCCGGCGGCGCCCGGGACGTAGCCGGGCAGGCGCACCTGCCGGGCCAGGCCCAGCTCGGCGGCGCGCCGGAGGAGCGGCCCGCGCTCCGGCCCCCCGCCCACGATGTCGAGCGTGTAGGCGTGGCCCTGCCGGCGGGCGGCGGCGAGGACGTCGAGCAGGTAGCGGTGGTTCTTGCGCGGCTCCAGGGAGCCCACGCTCACCAGGTCGGCCCGGGTCCCGGCCCCCCGGCCCCCGGAACCCGGGCCGTCCCCGGCTGTCGCCAGGAAGTTGGGGACGGTGGCCGTGGGGACCGTGGCCGGCGGGGAGGTCCACAGGTCCCGCCGCGCCGCCTCGGACACGTAGACCACGGCGTCCACCTCGGCCAGCACGCGGCGCTCCAGGCGCCGTACAGCCCGGAACACCCGGCCGCCTTCGGTGATCTCGCCCTTGCCGGCCCACTCGTCGGCCTGGGAGACCCAGAAGTGGACGGCCATCACCACCGGCTGCCCCGGCCCGCGCCGCGCCCGGAGGGCGGCCGCCGCCGAGACCGGGCACTGGCAGTAGACCACCGCCGGACCGGCACCGGCGAGGTGGCGTTTCAGGGCCCGTTCGAGGAAGAGCCGGTGGCCCCAGCGGTACCAGGCGACGCCGGCCGCCCCGCTCACGGGCGCCAGGACGCGCCGGACGGCGAAGGTGGCGTCGCGGAGCACGCCGCCGGCGGAGAACGGCGTGACCACCGTGCAGGGGAGGTGCCGGGCTTCGAGGTGCCGGGCGAGCTCGCCCACGTGCGTCTGCACGCCGGTGCCGCCCTCCGGGCGGAGCACGGTGGCCACCACCACGGGCACCGCCGCTGGGCGCCCGTCGCCTCCGGCCGGGGGTGGGGGGCTCGTCACCTCGGGTCGAGCCGGCGGGGCCGGCGCGTGATACGTCGATGTATCACGGCCGGGGGTATCACCAGCCGGCAGGTGCCGCTCTGCACCGGCCGAAGAGTCCCTGTACCTGGCGCGCTCCAGGCGTCCGGCCCTGCTGGTCGCGCCCACGATGCACCGGGGGTGAAGCGCGCGCCGTGACGACGGTCCATACCTACGTGGACGAGGAGGTCTCCGACCTCGAGCGACGCCTGTCGCTCTTCACCGGCGACCTCTTTGTCTACAGCCCTCGGGACAGCTCGCTCGCCCTCGGGGCGGCCGCCCACCAGGTGGTCGAGCAGACGCTGGGGGCGGAGCCGGCGCGGGCCCAGGTCCGGCTGTCGGAGGCGGAGTTCACCGTGCTCTACCGGGCGGCCGTCCGGGGCGTGCAGCACACCCTGCCGGCGCTGGCGGCGGGGCTGGTGGCCGACATGGGGTGCGACCCGGCCACGACCTTCATGGGGCCGCCGACGCTGGTGGTCACCACCGGTGCCGGCTACCTGGCCCACGGCCTCGGCGCGCCCCAGCACCCCCACCGGGACACCTGGTACGCGGCGTCGCCGTCCCAGGTCAACTGGTCCGTGCCCCTCTACGACCTCGACGCCGGCGCCGCGGTGGCCTTCCACCCCCACTACTTCGACGTGGCCCTCGTGAACAGCTCGGACGCCTTCGACTACGAGGAGTGGCAGGTGGCGCGCCGGTCGGGGCGCTCCGGCGGGCCGGCGCACCCGCTCACACAGCCCCGCCCCCTCCAGCCGATCGACCTGGCGCCGGAGATCCGGATCCGCTGCCCGGTCGGGGCAGTGATGATCTGGTCGGCGGCGCACCTCTGCTCCACGGTCCCCAACGAGACCCTCACCTCGCGCTTCAGCGTGCGGTTCCAGACGGTCTGCCAGGTGGACCTGGAGGGCGGCGTGGGCGCGGCCAACCTCGACGCCGACCCCCAGGGGACGTCGCTCGAGGGGTTCGTGCGGTGCAGCGACGGCGGGCCCATGCCGCCGGCGCTGGTCCGGAGGGACCTCGAGCAGCGCCTGCGCCCGTGACGCCGGGGCGGGTGGGGCCGCTCAGCCGCCGGGGTGCGCGGCCGGCACGGCCGGCACGGGAGGCCGGCCGTCCAGCTCGTAGGCCCAGCCGGCCTGCGACGCCAGGGCAGCCGCCGCGAGCTGGGAGTTCACGCCGAGCTTCTGCAGGACGGCCTTGATCTGGGACCGGACGGTGGAGGTGGACACCGACGCCCGCCGGGCGATGGCGTCGGCGCCGTGCCCGTCCATCAGCTCGGCCAGCACGTGCTGCTCGCGGTGGGTGAGGACCCCGAACGGCGCCATGCGGTCGCGCCGGGCGCGCGCCTCGCGCCGGAACGAGCCGGTGAGGGCGAGGCGCCGGTCCTCGCGGAGCACCTCCTCGCCGGCGAGCAGGCGGGCGATGTCCCGGGAGAGGGCGACGATGGGGGAGCCCTTGTCCACCACCCACGCCGCGCCGGCGTCCACGCACTCGCCCAGGAAGTACGTGTCCGCCCGGCCGCTCATCACGGCCACCGGCACGTCCCGGGCGCGCAGCACGCCCACGCACTCGATGCTGGTGGCCGGCTCCACCGAGTCGACGTCGATGAGCGCCAGCCCCGGCCGCCACTCCATCACGTCACGCAGGTGGCCGGGCGTGACCGGCACCACGAACCGCGCCAGGTACGTCATCTGGTTGAGCGCCAGCGAGATGGCCTCCGCGGTGAGGAGGTTGCTGTCCAGCACGAGCACGCGCGGGGCGTCGTCGCGTACGGGGAGCGGGCGCCGGTCGCGGCCGGGGAGCTCCGCCGGCGACGGGCTGTGGGCGGGCGTCCGCAGCGTGCGCGCCGAGCCGTTGGAGGCGGGCGAGGGGCGGACGGGCCATGAGCCGGTGGCCGACGTGAGGCTCGCGGTCACGGCTCGCCCTCGGATCTGGCTCGCATCTGCAGTCCCTCCGGTGCGGCGGAAGCTCCGCCCATCGCATGCCACGACGACACGCACGGGACCAGGTGCCTGACGTCCGTGCCGGCCGGTGACGACCGTGCCGGCATGAAGCGTTGTGCACGCCAGTAAACCATCGCGTCCACGGTGGCGCAAGGGGTGTGTGACCTGGTCGCGGCCGCCGGTGGTGGGTCCGTTGCACCTACGTGGCAAGGGCGTTGCCTCGTGCGTGGAGGCGCACGTCCGGGCCGCCGCGCCCACCGCCGCCGGCCCCGAGCCGGAACCTGAGAACTGGTTGAGTGACGGCCCCCGTCCTTCATCGTGCGTTCAGGGGGGCACCCATATGCTCGCTGCCATGGAACCCACGCTCGAACGCAGGTCGCCTGGGCAGGGCCGGGCCACGCTGCTGGACCAGGTGATGGCCCGGGCACGGGTGGACCTCGCCCCCACCCACCGCCAGCCGCGCGCCGCGGCCGTGGCGCTGGCCACGGTGGTGGCGCTGGCCGGATCCCTGGTGGCCGACGCCCTCCTGGTGGTGATCGGCACGGCGGTCTTCCCCTCCACCAAGGGCTACGTGCACTTCCAGTTCGCCGACTACGCCAAGCTCACGATCGTGGGCGTGCTCATCGCCTGCGCCGCCTGGCCGGTGGTCACCCGGGTCACGTCGTGGCCGCGGTGGATGTTCTTCCGGATGGCGATCGTGGTGACGCTGGTCCTCTGGCTGCCGGACGCCTGGCTGCTGCTCCGGGGGGACCCGCCCGAGGCGGTGCTGGTGCTCATGGCGATGCACCTGGCCATCGCGCTGGTCACCTACAACAGCCTCGTGCACCTGGCGCCGGTCCGCCGCCGGCGGCGCGGCACCCCCGCCTGACCCCGCGGGTTCCGACCCCCGCCCCCCGCAGGCCGTACTATCGGCGGTGAGCTGCCGGCGGCGGCGCCCCGTCGCGGGAGCGGTCGCCTCCGGCCCGGGAGAGACGAGGTCGGAGTGGGAAGGCTTTACAACTCGCTGTTCGTCCTGCTGGTGGTGTTCTCGGCCGCCATGTCGTTCGTGGCCCTTGGCGTCTACGCCTCCCAGTGGTGGTGGTCCGTGGTGGGCGTGGGGATCCTGGTGGCCTTCGCCGGGCTGGGCGGCCTGCTGGTCCCCGCGGCCCGCAAGGCGCTGGCCCCGGCGCAGGCCAAGACCGCCTCGGCCGCCCTCCAGGCCTTCGGGTCCGTGTGCGGCCTCGAGTTCTTCGTCATGGCCATCGTGTGCTGGTGCATCGGCAACCGCACCCTCTACGCCAACAACGCCTACCAGGCGCTCGGGCTGGTCCTCTTCCTGGGCCTCCTCGGCGTGGGGATCCAGGGCGCCATCGGGGCCACGGCCCGGTTCGCGTACGTGCGCGACCGCGCCCGGGTGGACGCCGGCCGGTCCACGCCGGCGTAGCGGCGGGTGTGCTCGATGTCGCGTCCGCCCGGGCGCGGTGCTTGAATGTCCGGCGATGTCGGGGACAGGGGACTGGCCGAGGATCTGGAGGTGCTCGGGGTGCGGGCAGATCGTGCACCCGGCCGACGAGCACGCCGCAGTCGCAAGCTGCAGCCGGTGCGGCGGCGTGACGGTGGCCCGTCCGGACGGCGGCCGCACGGAGGTCTCCTGACC
>JBOGGH010000157.1:0-6152 GCA_050743905.1 Acidimicrobiales bacterium | reverse complement strand
TCCCGGTACCGCTCCATCCCGGTCCCGGCCGGGATCAGCTTGCCGATGATGATGTTCTCCTTGAGGCCGAAGAGCTGGTCCGAGCGGCTCTCGATGGCCGCCTCGGTCAACACCCGGGTGGTCTCCTGGAAGGAGGCGGCCGACAGCCAGCTATCGGTGGCCAGCGACGCCTTGGTGATCCCCATCAGCTCCGGGCGCCCCTCGGCGGGCCGGTTGCCCTCCTCCACGAGGCCACGGTTGACCTCGGCGTAGATCTGGTTGTCCACCCGCTCGCCGGGCAGGAAGGTCGAGTCGCCGGGCTCGGCCACCAGCACCCGCCGCAGCATCTGGCGGACGATCAGCTCGATGTGCTTGTCGTGGATGGACACGCCCTGGTCCCGGTAGACCTTCTGGACCTCCTCCACCAGGTACTGCTGGGTCTCCCGGATGCCCTTGACCTCGAGGAGCTCCTTCGGGTCCTTGGGCCCCTCCACCAGGGCGTCGCCGGCGGACACCTCCTGGCCGTCGGCCACCTCGAGGTGGGCCCGGGGCGGCACCAGGGCCGTCTCCTCGGTCCCGTCGTCGGCCACCACGGTGATCCGCCGGCCGCCCTCCTCCTCCTCCACCCGGACCACGCCGGAGTGGCGGGCCAGCACGGCGGCGCCCTTGGGGGTGCGGGCCTCGAACAGCTCCACCACGCGCGGCAGGCCGTGGGTGATGTCCTCGCCCACCACGCCGCCGGTGTGGAAGGTCCGCATCGTGAGCTGGGTCCCCGGCTCGCCGATGGACTGGGCGGCGATCACCCCCACCGCCTCGCCGAGCTCGATCATGCGCCCGGTGGCCAGCGACTGGCCGTAGCAGGCGGCGCACACGCCGTGGGTGGCCTCGCAGGTGAGCACCGAGCGGGTACGGATGCGCTCCACGCCCGGGTCGTCCCGCATGAGCGCGCAGATCTCGTCGGTGAGCAGCGTGCCGATGTCCAGCTTGGTCTTGTCCGCCAGGGTCACCGGCTCCACCAGCAGGCGGCCGTAGGCCCGGGTCTCCAGGTAGCTCCGCCGTCCCGGCCCGTCCGGGACGACGCCCTCGATCCAGATGCCGCGCGAGGTCCCGCAGTCCTCCTCCCGGACGATCAGCTCCTGGGCCACGTCCACCAGGCGGCGGGTGAGGTACCCGGAGTCCGCCGTCCGCAGCGCCGTGTCGGCCAGGCCCTTGCGGGCGCCGTGGGTGGAGATGAAGTACTCCAGGACGGAGAGCCCCTCACGGAACGACGACTTGATGGGCCGGGGGATCATCTCGCCCCGCGGGTTGGAGACCAGCCCCTTCATGCCGGCGATCTGGCGGATCTGCTGGGCGTTCCCCCGGGCGCCGGAGTCCACCATCATGTCCAGCGGGTTGAAGGACAGCCCGGCCAGGGCCTGTTCCATGGCCCGTCCGACCTCGGAGTTGGCCGAGGTCCAGATCTCGATCTCCTTCTGCCGCCGCTCGTCGTCGGTGATGATGCCCCGCTTGAACTGGCTCTCGGCCTTCTCGGCCTCCTTCTCGTAGCGGTCGAGGATGCCCTGCTTCTCCGGCGGGGTGCGCACGTCGTCGATCGAGATCGTGAGCCCGGACTGCGCGGCGAACCGGAAGCCCAGCGCCTTGATGCGGTCGAGGCTGGCCGCCACCACGTGCTTGGGGTGGTCGGCCGCCAGCTCCTCCACGATGACCCCGATGGGCGTGTTGCGCTTCCCCACCACGTCGTCCACGTAGCGGAAGCCGTCCGGCAGCGCCTCGTTGAAGAAGATGCGGCCGGGCGTGGTCTCCACCGACGGCGCGGCGCCGTCCGCCGCCCCGGCGGCGTCCCCGTCCACGGCGGCGGCGGCCAGCCGCCGGGCCAGGCTGGAGCCGGGCAGCGCCCGGAGCTGCACCTTGGCGTGGAGCGCCACCTCGCCGGCGTCGAACGCCGCCTCCACCTCGAAGGCGTGCCGGAAGACGCGGCCCTCGCCGGCGGCGCCGTCGACCGCCAGGGTCAGGTAGTAGGCGCCGAACACCATGTCCTGGGTGGGCACGGTGATGGGCCGCCCGGTGGCCGGGGAGAGGATGTTGTTGGCCGAGAGCATGAGCACGCGCGCCTCGGCCTGGGCCTCCGCCGACAGCGGGAGGTGCACGGCCATCTGGTCGCCGTCGAAGTCGGCGTTGAAGGCGGTGCAGACCAGCGGGTGCACCTGGATGGCCTTGCCCTCCACCAGGACCGGCTCGAAGGCCTGGATGCCCAGGCGGTGGAGGGTGGGCGCCCGGTTGAGCAGGACCGGGTGCTCCCGGATGACCCCCTCGAGCACGTCCCACACCTGCGGGCGCCGGCGCTCCACCATGCGCTTGGCCGACTTGATGTTCTGGGCCAGCTCGGTGTCGACCAGCCGCTTCATCACGAAGGGCTTGAACAGCTCGAGCGCCATGAGCTTGGGCAGGCCGCACTGGTGGAGCTGCAGGGTGGGGCCGATCACGATGACCGAGCGGCCCGAGTAGTCCACCCGCTTGCCCAGCAGGTTCTGGCGGAACCGGCCCTGCTTGCCCTTGAGCATGTCGGAGAGGCTCTTGAGCGGACGGTTGCCGGGCCCGGTCACCGGGCGGCCACGGCGGCCGTTGTCGAACAGGGCGTCGACGGCCTCCTGGAGCATCCGCTTCTCGTTGTTGATGATGATCTCCGGCGCGCCCAGGTCGAGCAGCCGCTTGAGGCGGTTGTTCCGGTTGATGACGCGGCGGTAGAGGTCGTTCAGGTCGGAGGTGGCGAACCGGCCGCCGTCGAGCTGCACCATGGGGCGGAGGTCCGGTGGGATGACCGGGACCGCCTCGAGGATCATGGCCCGCGGGTCGTTCACCCGGCGGCCGTGCTCGTCCCGCCGGTTGAAGGCGGTGACGATCTTGAGCCGCTTGATGACCTTCTGGCGCCGCTGGGCGGAGAGCGGCCGGCGCCCGTCGGTGGCGTCGATCATCTCGCGCAGCTTGATCTCCTCGGCGTCGAGGTCGATGCGGTCGATGAGCTGCTGGATGGCCTCGGCCCCCATGCCGCCCTCGAAGTACTCGTCGTAGCGCACCCGCAGCTCGCGCCAGAGGAGCTCGTCCTCGATGATCTTCCGGGCGTGCAGGCTGCGGAGCTCGTCCAGCGCCCGCCTGGCCAGCTCGACCTCGTCGTCCGCCCGCTCGCGCAGGGCGGCGATCTCCTTCTCCACCGCCTTCTGGCGGGCCTTGACCTCGGCCTCCCGGGCGCCCTCGGCCTCGAGCTGCTTGAGCTCGTCCTCCAGCGCCTTGAACCGCCGGTCGACGTCCAGGTCACGCCGGCGCTCGACGTCGGCGATCTCCTCGGCCAGCTCGGTCTCGAGGTTGGGCAGGTCCTGGTGACGCTTGTCCTCGTCCACCCAGGTGACCAGGTTGGCGGCGAAGTAGATGACCTTCTCGAGCTGCTTGGCCTTGAGCTCCTCGCGGGCTTCGGTGCCCATGAGCAGGTACGCCAGCCAGCTCCGGGTGCCCCGCAGGTACCAGATGTGCACCACCGGGGCGGCGAGCTCGATGTGGCCCATCCGCTCCCGCCGGACCTTCGAGCGCGTCACCTCCACGCCGCAGCGCTCGCAGATGATGCCCTTGAAGCGCACGCGCTTGTACTTCCCGCAGTAGCACTCCCAGTCCTTGGTGGGACCGAAGATCTTCTCGCAGAAGAGCCCGTCCTTCTCCGGGCGGAGCGTGCGGTAGTTGATGGTCTCGGGCTTCTTGACCTCGCCGTTGGACCAGCCGCGGATGGAGTCCCCGGTGGCCAGCCCGATGCGGAGCTGGTCGAACGTGTTCACGTCGAGAGCCATTACGAGAAGCTCCTCTCTGCGGCACGCCGCTCGTCTTCCTCGTCCGACCCGCGCTCGGGCCGGCTGATATCGATGCCGAGCTCCTCGGCCGTGCGGAACACGTCCTCGTCGATCTCGTGCATCTCGATCTCCGCGCCGTCCACCGCCAGCACCTCGACGTCGAGGCAGAGCGACTGCATCTCCTTGATGAGCACCTTGAAGCTCTCGGGGATGCCCGGCTCGGGGATGTTCTCCCCCTTGACGATCGCCTCGTAGACCTTCACCCGGCCCAGCACGTCGTCGGACTTGATGGTGAGCAGCTCCTGCAGCGCGTAGGCGGCGCCGAAGGCCTCCAGCGCCCAGACCTCCATCTCCCCGAAGCGCTGGCCGCCGAACTGCGCCTTCCCGCCGAGGGGCTGCTGGGTGATCATCGAGTACGGCCCGGTCGAGCGGGCGTGGATCTTGTCGTCCACGAGGTGCGCCAGCTTGAGGATGTACACGTAGCCCACCGAGATCGGGTTGTCGTACGCCTCGCCGGTCCGCCCGTTGAAGAGCTGGGCCTTGCCCGTGGGCAGGATCTGGACGTCGCCGTTGGCGCTGTCGGTGTTGAGCTGCCCGAAGATCTTCTGGATCGTGGGGTGCCGGCCGGCGTCCTCCGCCTCGTCCCAGTGCGCGCCGTCGAAGACCGGGGTGGAGACCCAGGCGGCGGGCACGGTCCGGGGGCGGGTCTTGCGAACGGCGCCGTCGCCGAGGCCGCTGGTCCCGGCCCCCTCCTCCATCGGGACGCCCTCCCAACCGTGGCGCGCCGCGTAGCCCAGGTGCGACTCGAGCACCTGTCCCACGTTCATCCGGCTCGGCACGCCGAGCGGGTTCAGGATGATGTCCACCGGCGTCCCGTCGGCCAGGAACGGCATGTCCTCCACCGGCAGGATCTTGGAGATGACGCCCTTGTTGCCGTGGCGCCCGGCCAGCTTGTCGCCCTCGGAGATCTTGCGCTTCTGGGCCACGTACACCCGCACGAGCTGGTTCACCCCGGGCGGCAGCTCGTGGGAGTCCTCCCGCGAGAAGACGCGCACGTCGATGACCTTGCCCTCCTCGCCGTGGGGCACCTTCAGGCTGGTGTCGCGGACCTCGCGGGCCTTCTCGCCGAAGATGGCCCGGAGGAGGCGCTCCTCGGGGGTCTGCTCGGTCTCGCCCTTGGGGGTGACCTTGCCCACCAGCACGTCGCCGGGGCCCACCTCGGCCCCCACCCGGATGATCCCCCGCTCGTCCAGGTCGGCCAGGATCTCCTCGGAGAGGTTGGGGATGTCCCGGGTGATCTCCTCGGCGCCGAGCTTCGTGTCCCGGGCGTCGACCTCGTGCTCCTCGATGTGGATCGAGGTGAGGACGTCGTCGCGCACCAGGCGCTGGGAGAGGATGATGGCGTCCTCGTAGTTGTAGCCCTCCCAGGGCATGAAGGCCACGAGGAGGTTCTTCCCCAGCGCCAGCTCGCCGTTGTGGGTGGAGGGGCCGTCTGCCAGGAGGTCGCCCCTGGCCACCTTCTGCCCCTCGTCCACTAGGGCCTTCTGGTTGATGCTGGTGTTCTGGTTGGAGCGCCGGAACTTGGCCAGGCGGTAGACCTTGCGCCCGAGCTGCTGGCCGAGGCGGTCCTTCTGGCCCGACCGGTACTCCACCACCACGTGGTCGCCCGAGACCTCGGACACCGTGCCGTCGCCCTCGGCCACGATCACGTCGCCGGCGTCGCGGGCCGCCCTGCCCTCCACCCCGGTCCCGATGTAGGGGGCTTCGGGGACCACCAGGGGCACGGCCTGCTTCTGCATGTTGGCGCCCATGAGGGCCCGGTTGGCGTCGTCGTGCTCGACGAACGGGATCAGGGCGGTGGAGACCGAGACGATCTGCTTCGGGGAGACGTCCATGAGGTCCACCTCGGACGGCGGCACGAAGTCGATCTCGCTGGTGGTGCCGTAGGAGGTGTTGGCCACGCCCACCCGCACGCCGGTGCCCTGGGGGCCGCGCCGGACGAGGACCCGGTCCTCGGTGAAGGTGCCCTGGTCGTCCACCGAGGCGTTGGCCTGGGCGATGACGTGCTCCTCCTCCTCGTCGGCGGCCAGATAGACGACGTCGGCGGTGACCTTGCCGTCCACCACCCGGCGGTAGGGGGTCTCGATGAAGCCGTACTCGTTGACCCGGGCGTAGGTGGCCAGCGCACCGATCAGGCCGATGTTGGGGCCTTCGGGCGTCTCGATGGGGCACATGCGGCCGTAGTGGGAGCTGTGCACGTCACGGACCTCGAACCCGGCCCGCTCGCGGGAGAGGCCGCCCGGCCCCAGCGCCGAGAGGCGCCGCTTGTGGGCCAGGCCG
>JBOGGH010000156.1:0-6186 GCA_050743905.1 Acidimicrobiales bacterium | reverse complement strand
CGCCAGGCCAGCCCGACCAGGAGGTGCCCTGACCCATGCTCGACCTCGACTACGGACCCGAGCAGGAGCTGCTGCGCCAGACGGTGCGGGACCTGCTGGCCCGCCACTGCCCGCTCTCGGTGGTGCGGGAGATGGAGGACCACCCGATCGGCTACCCGCCGGAGCTGTGGCGGCAGATGGGCGAGCTCGACCTGGTGGGCCTGATGCTGCCCGAGGAGCACGGTGGCTCCGGCATGACCCTGGTGGAGGGGGCGGCGCTCTACGAGGAGCTCGGCCGGGCGCTGGCCCCGGTGCCCCACTTCGTGAGCGCGGTCCTCTGCGGGGGGGTGCTGGCCGCCGCCGGCAGCGCCGGGCAGGCGGCGGGCTGGCTGCCGGGCATCGCCACGGGCGAGCGCATCCTCACCCCGGCGTGGCTGGAGCCGGAGGGCGGGTTCGGCCCGAGGGGGGTGCAGGCCCGGGCGGTCCCGGCGGGGGACGGGTTCTCGATCACCGGGACCAAGCGGCACGTAGGCTTTGCTGCCGCCGCCGACCGCCTGCTGGTGCTGGCCCGGACGGGCGACGCGCCGGAGGACGTGGACCTCTTCCTCGTGGATCCGTCCGCTGCCGGGGTCCGCACGGAGCAGCGGTTCTCGATCGCCTCGGACACCCAGTACGACGTGGTGCTCGACGGCGTGGCGGTGGCCGGGGAGGACCGGGTGGGGCCGGCGGGCTCCGGCTGGGCGACCTGGCAGGAGGTGCTCGGGGACGGCCTCGTCCTGCTGGCGGCGCAGGCCGTGGGCGGTGCCGAGCGGGCGCTCGAGCTCACGGTCCAGTACGCCAAGGACCGGCAGCAGTTCGGCAAGCCGCTCGGCGCCTTCCAGGCCATCGCCCACTACCTGGCGGACGCGGCGACCGCGGTCGACGGCGGGATCCAGCTCGTGCACGAGGCGGCGTGGGCGCGGGCGGCCGGGCATGCCGAGCAGCCCCTGGCCCCCATGGCCAAGCTCTTTGCCTGCCGCACCTTCCGGGACGTGACCGCCATGGCCCAGCAGGTGTTCGGCGGCATCGGCTTCACCCTCGAGTTCGACGTCCAGCTCTACTTCCGCCGGGCCAAGCTGCAGCAGATGAGCTGGTCCGACGCCCGTACCCTCGAGGAGCTGGTCGCCGCCGCCGTGCTCGACTGACGTGGGCCGGCCGGCCGGGGGCTCCGGTGCCGGTGCCGGTGCCCAGATGGCATAGCATGGCATGAGGCCTGCGATCTTTAGGAAAGATTTCGCCCGCACTCAGGTGATCTTCAACGTTCTCCGACGACGGACCCAGGTTCGTCAGGCATGGTGAGGCCCGTGGTCCACGCCACCGAGCGCACGGTGGGCGAGGCCGGGCGGTCCCTGTGGCTCGTCCGGCACGGCGAGAGCACCTGGAACGCGCTCGGCCTCGTCCAGGGGCAGATCGACGGCCCGCGCCTGACCAGGCGGGGGACGGCCCAGGCCCGCCGGGTGGCGCGCCAGCTCGCCGGCCGGCCGGTGCGTGCCGTCTACTCGAGCGACCTCCTCCGGGCGGTGCAGACCGCACGCCCGCTCGCCACCGCCCTCGGCCTCCTGCCGGTCCAGGACCCGCGCCTGCGGGAGCGTTGCTTCGGCACCGCCGAGGGCACGCAGTCGGCGAGCCTCGGCCCCGAGTGGTCGGGGCTGGCCGGGGGGCGGGTGGCGGACGCCGACGCGGCCCCGCCGGGCGGCGAGTCGGTCCGCCAACTGTGCCGCCGGGTGGCGGGCTTCCTCGACGAGCTGGCCGCCGACGACGACCTGTGGCGGGAGCCCGCCGGCGAGGTGGTGCTCGTGGCCCACGGCGGGGTGGTGCGCGCCGCGCTCGCCCACCTGGACGGGGCCAGCCCCCACGGGATGGCATGGGGCCCCGTGGACAACGGCCAGGCGGCCCGCCGGACGCTGGCTCCGGCCCCCCGGCCGCCGACGGCCGACGCCCTGCCCTCCGCCGCCACGCCGTAGCCGACCCGAAAGGAGCCCCCATGAACGAGACCGCCCTGAGCCTCCCCGAGCGCGCCGGCAAGCCCCGCAGCACCGGCGTCACCATGGTCGTGGACGGCGGCCTTCCCCTGGCGACCCTGCGGGATCTCGTGGCCAGCGCGGGCGAGTACGTGGACTTCGTGAAGTTCGGCTGGGGGACGGCCGTGGTGTCCGGCGAGATCGTCGCCAAGGCGGCGCTGCTCCGCGAGGCGGGGATCGACTACTACCTGGGCGGGACGCTGTTCGAGAAGCACGTGCTGCAGGGGCGGTTCGACGAGTTCCGCACCCTCTGCCGGCACCTCGGCTGCCGGCACGTGGAGGTCTCGAACGGGACCATCGACCTGTCCAACACCGAGAAGGCGGGCTACGTGCGCAAGCTCGTGGACGAGTTCACCGTCGTCTCCGAGGTCGGGTACAAGGACGGGACACGGTCCGAGAAGCTGATGCCCCGGCGCTGGCTCGAGTTCATCGTGGAGGACCTGGACGCCGGGGCCACGCTGGTGACCCTGGAGTCGCGGGAGAGCGGGAGCTCGGGCATCTGCCGGCCCGACGGTCGCCTGCGGATCGGGCTCATCGAGGAGCTGCTGGGCGACGGCGTGCCGGCCGACCGGCTGATGTTCGAGGCGCCCACCACCACGCTCCAGACGTACTTCGTGAAGCGGGTGGGCACCGACGTCAACCTGGGCAACGTGCCGGCCGCCGGGGTGATCGGCCTGGAGACCCTGCGGCTCGGCCTGCGGGCTGACACGCTGGCCACCTTCGAGCCCGGCGGCGAGGGGGGCACCGAGGGCGGCGAGCGGTGAGGGAGCCCGGCGACGTCTTCCACCTGGCGATCCCGGCCCATGACCTGGACGAGGCCCAGCACTTCTACGTGACCCTGCTCGGGTGCAGGCTGGCCCGCCGCTACGAGGACCGGATCACCCTCGACTTCTTCGGCGACCAGCTCGTCTGCCACCTCACGGACGCGGCCGAGCGGCCGCCGGAGCCGCTCCGGCTCTACCCCCGGCACTTCGGGGTCACGTTCCGCGCCGAGCAGGACTTCGACGCGCTGCACGAGCTGGCCGTCCTCCGCAAGGTACCCTTCTTCCGCGACGTGGCCACCAGGTTCGAGGGGCGTGCCGAGGTCCACCGGACGTTCGTGCTCCGTGACCCGTCCGACAACCTCGTCGAGTTCAAGCACTACCGCGACCCGAGGATGATGTACTGACCATGTCGCTGACCGACCCATGTCGCTGACCGACCCATGTCGCTGACCGACCCATGTCGCTGACCGAACGGCCGAGCCCGGCACCCGGGGCGGGGCCCGCCGGCTCCCGCCTGGCCGACCTGCTGTGGCTCCGCTCCTGCTCGGTGGGCGGCCACGCCTACCTGTCCCACGCCCGCGGCGGGCGGGAGCTGACCTTCGCCGGGCTGTGGCGCGCCGCCGCCCGCTGGGAGGCGCTGCTGGGCGACCTCGGCGTGGCTCGGGGGCGGGCCGTGGGGATCGCCGTCACCGACCCGGTCGACTTCGCCGCCGTGTTCCTGGCCACGGTCGCCGCCGGCCGGGTGGCGGCGCCGCTCGACCCCGGCGCGCCCGATCCCGAGCTGCGGGCCACCTGCGAGCGCGTCCGCCCGGTGCTGGTGATCGCCGACCGCCCGGCCCCGGCCGCCGCGCCCTGCGAGTGGCTCACCCTCCCGCCGGGCTCGTTCGAGCTCGACGACCCGGACGGCGGGCGGCCCCACGGCACCCCCGCGGTCCCGGTCCCGCAGGGGCCGGTGCGGGACCCCGGGACGGCTCCGGCCACGGCCACGGCCCCGGCCGGCGGCCTGGTGCTCTCCACCTCGGGGACCACCGGCGCGCCCAAGCTCATCCACCTGACCGAGGCGCAGCTCCTCCACACGGCGGGCTCGATCGCCACGCACCACGGCCTCTCGGCGGTGGACACCGGGTTCAGCCCGCTTCCGCTCTTCCACATCAACGCCGAGGTCGTGGGGCTGATGGCGTCGTTAGTGGCCGGGGCCTCGCTCGTGCTGGACGACCGGTTCCACCGGACCGGGTTCTGGGACCTGCTGGAGCAGCGCGGCGTCACCTGGGTGAACGCCGTGCCGGCGATCGTCTCGCGCCTGGCGCCGCTCGGGCCGGGCGAGGTGGTGCCGCCGTCGGTGCGCTTCGTGCGGTCCGCCTCGGCGCCGCTGCCCGGCGCCACGCTGGCGCGGTTCGAACGGGCCACCGGCCTGCCGGTGGTGGAGACGTACGGCATGACCGAGGCGGGGAGCCAGATCACCGCCAACCCGGTGGACGGCCCCCGCAAGCCCGGCTCGGTGGGCCGGCCGGTGGGCGTGGAGCTCCGGGTGGTGGCCGCCGGCGAGGGTGCCGGCGAGCCGGTGGGCCGGGTGGAGATCCGGGGCGCGGGCGTGATCGCCGGCTACGGCGGCGCGGGGTACGAGGACCGCTTCGATCACGAGGGGTGGCTGGACACCGGCGACCTCGGCCGGGTGGACGCTGACGGCTACCTCTACCTCGTGGGCCGCGTGGACGACGTCATCAACCGGGGCGGGGAGAAGATCTTCCCCCGCGAGGTGGAGGAGGTGGTCCTGGCCGACCCGTCGGTGGCCGCGGTGGCCGTGGTGGGCTCGGACCACCACGAGCTGGGCCGGGTGCCCGTGGCCTACGTGGTGCTCCACGGCGTGACGGGGGACCGGGTGGGGGAGGCCGCCGCCGGCACCGTCGAGCGGATCCAGGAGCGCTGCGTCCGCACCCTGTCCCGGGCGAAGCGGCCGGTGGCCTTCCACGTGGTGGACCGGCTCCCCGCCGGCGCGACGGGCAAGGTGCGGCGCTCGATGATCGACCCCGCCAGCGCGATCTACAGCCTGCAGGTCGGGTGACGGCAACCGGCACCGAACGGGTGGCGGCGCTCGGGACGGCACCGGGCCCGGCCGCCCCGGCCGCCCCGGCGGCGACGGCGGCGACGGCGGGCGGGCCCGGGGCGAAGGTGTCCTACGCCCTGCCCGAGGGCGGGGGAAAGCGGCCCCGGCTCGACCACGTGGACGCCATGCGCCCGGTCAAGCAGTTCGGGGTGGTCTCCACGCACACCCTCCTCTTCTTCGCGCCCGGGGCCAGCCTGGTGGTGGGGGGCGCGCTGATGCTCCTCCACGTCACCCGCGAGGCGTTCCTCTTCATCTCCGCGTGCATGCTGACCTACAGCTACTACTCGCTCCGCCGCGGCAGCTACGGCCGCTTCTACCGGCGGCGGATCGACGCGGTGCTGGTCCCGTACCTGTGCTGGACGGTCATCTACTTCTTCGTCACCCTGCCCCAGGGCTCCTACACCCCGTGGACCGGGTTCGTGCACTTCTGGTTCCTGGTGGGCACCGGCTACTACCAGCTCTACTACCTGCTGGTCATCATGCAGTTCTACGTGGTGTTCCCGCTCATGCTCCGGCTCGTGCGGTGGGCGACGGGGCACCACGTGGCGCTCCTGCTCACCAGCCTGGCCCTGCAGGTGCTGATCACCTCGCTGATGCACTGGCGGGTGCTGCCGCCGGAGATGCGCGGCTTCTGGGCCACGCGGGAGATCATCTCCTACCAGTTCTACCTGCTCGCCGGGATGATCGTGGCCCTGCACCTGGACGACTTCCACGACTGGCTCTGCCGGCACGTGGCGGCCGTGCTGGTGGGCACCACGCTCGCCGCGGCGGCGGCGGACACGTGGTTCGTGCTGTCGGCCCGGCACGTCATGCCCTGGATGGGGTCGGGGTCCGACCCGCTCCAGCCGATCGTCATCCCCTTCAACATCGGCGCCATCGCCTCCATCTACCTGCTCGGCGTCTACCTGGTGGACCGGCGCCGGCCCACCTCGGTGCGGGCCATGATCCGGTCCGGGTCGGACGACTCCTACGGCATCTACCTCGCGCAGATGGTGTTCATCGTGGCCCTCACCTCCGCCGGCTGGCGCCAGCTCGACCAGGTCCTGCCGTGGCCCCTGGTGTGCGTGGTCACCGCCACGCTCGTCTTCGGCGCCTGCATCCTCCTCACGAGTGTCCTCGCCCGCCTGCCGCTCTCGGCGCAGCTCACCGGCCGCGAACGCCAGCCCTGGCACACGTGGCTGCCCGAGCAGTGGCGTCGCACGCCGGCCACCCCGGAGGAGCTGGCGGCCGAGACGCGCGTCCACTCGCCGATCGACCCCGAACCCGACGTCCCGTGAGC
>JBOGGH010000155.1:0-6232 GCA_050743905.1 Acidimicrobiales bacterium | reverse complement strand
GCACTGGCAGCCCCGGCGGCGGAGCCGGACGGCCGGCCCTACGCCGTGGTGACGGTGATCGGCCTCGCCGACGACCGGATCGACCTCCTCGCCCCCGAGGCCCGCCAGGCCCTGGCCGAGGCGCAGGTGGTGGTGGGCGGGCGGCGCCAGCTCTGGCTCTGGCAGTCCTGGTCCGGCCGGCCCACCGTGGGGCCGGGCGGCCGGGCGGCCGAGACCGTCGAGGTCCGCGAGGATCTGGACGAGCTGGCCCAGCTCGTCCGCCAGCACGCCACCGAGTCCTCCCACCGGGTGTGCGTGCTGGCCTCCGGGGACCCCGGCTTCTTCGGCGTCGTGGGGGCGCTGCTGCGGACGGTCGACCGACGGTCGCTCAGGGTGCTGCCGGCGCCGTCGGCCGTGTCGCTGGCCTTCGCCCGGCTCGGCCTGCCGTGGGACGACGCCACGGTGATGGCGGCCGGCGGCCGGCCCCTGGCCGACGCGGCGGGCGTCCTGCGCACCGCGCCCAAGGCCGCCGTGCTCACCTCGCCGGACGCGCCCCCCGAGGCGGTGGGCCGGGCGCTGCTGGACGCCGGCGCCGCCATGGACCTGGTGGCCGTCTGCAGCCGGCTCGGCTCCCCCGACGAGCAGGTGATGGAGGTGACCCTTTCCGAGCTGGCCGCCGGCCGGTGGGACCCGCGGTCGGTGGTGGTCCTGGTGGGCCCGGGCAACCTGCCGATGGTCGGGTGGGCGCCCGGCTCCGCCCGGCGCGGCGACGGTGACGGTGACGAGGCGGGGCCGGTCTCGTCCACCGTGCTCGCCTGGGGCCTCCCGGACTCCGCCTTCGCCCGCCGGACCGGCATGACCACCCGGCCCGAGGTGCGCTCCGTGGTGCTCGGCAAGCTGGCGCTGCCGGCCACCGGCGTGCTCTGGGACGTCGGCGGCGGGAGCGGGAGCGTGGCCGTGGAGTGCTCGCTGCTCCGGCCCGGGCTCACGGTGCTGGCGGTGAAGGAGTCGCCCGAGGACGCCGCCCGCGCCTCGGCCAACGCCCTGGCCCTCGGTGCCGGGGTGCACGTGGTCACCGGGCACGCGCCAGCCGCCCTGCGGGGCCTGCCGGCGCCCGACCGGGTCTTCCTGGGCGGCGGCGGCGTGGACCTGCTCGACGCCGTGCTGGGCCACCTGCGGCCGGGCGGCCGGGTGGTGGCCACCTTCGCCGCCATGGACCGCGCCTCGGCGGCGGCGGACCGGCTGGGCAACGTGGTGCAGGTGGGCGTGGGCCGCGGCGAGCGGCTCCCCGGCGGCGGATGGCGCCTGGCCGGTCGGAGCCCCGTGTTCGTGGCGTGGGGACCGGGCGGCAGCAGCCCCGACGACGACGCCGAGGACGAGCCCGGTACCTGACGTCGTGGGCCGCCGGAGCGGCCGGCGCCACGGTGCCGGACCCGGCGCCACGGCCGGCCCCCGGCGGGGATCAGGCCCCGGTCGCCTCCGCCCACTCGGCGAGCTCCACGGTGACGCCGCCGGGGCCGTCGAGGAACACCAGCCGCCGGTCGTGGAAGGCCAGCACCTCGCTCCGGGTGCGCACCCCGTGAGCCGCCAGGCGCGCCACCGTGGCGTCGAGGTCGTCCACGGCGAAGCAGACGTGGTTCCACCCGAGGCGGGCCAGGTCGCGCTCGCCCGGACGGTCCGGCAGCTCGGGCGAGCGGAACCGCAGGAGCTGCACCTCCTGGTGGCTGGGCGCGTCCCGCAGCTCGAGCGTCACGTGGTCGGCCTCCCATCCCGGGATGCCCATGTAGTGGGACATCTCCTCGCCCGAGACCACCACCGCCCTGGCCTGCTCGAAGCCGAGGAGCCCGAAGAAGGCCACGGCTCCCTCGAGATCCCGCACGGCCACCGTCACGTGGTCGAACCCGCGGTGGCGTCCTCCCTCCACGCGGTGATCGTACGCCGGTAGCGTCGCGGCGTGCCCCAGCGCGCCCCGCTCGGCTTCGATCCCGTGGCCGAGGCCCGCCGGCAGTGGGCGGGCCACGGGTGGGAGCGCCAGGCCCCGGCGATGGCCGTGGTCACCTCGATCATGCGGGCCCAGCAGATCCTCCTGGCCCGGGCCGACGCCGCCCTGCGGCCGCTCGGGCTCACCTTCGCCCGCTACGAGGTGCTCATGCTGCTCGGCTTCTCGCGGCGCGGCGCCCTCCCCCTCGGCAAGGTCGGCGAGCGGCTCCAGGTCAACCCGGCCAGCGTCACCAGCGCCGTCGACCGCCTGGAGCGCGACGGCCTGGTGGCCCGAGTGCCCAACCCTGCCGACGGCCGCGGCACGCTCGCCCGCCTCACCCCGGCCGGGCGGCGGCGGGCGGCCCGGGCCACCGCCGTCATGAACGACCGCGTCTTCGCCGACCTCGGGCTGGACGACGGCGAGCTGGAGGCGCTGTTCGGCGCCCTCCGGACCCTGCGCCACCAGGCCGGGGACTTCGACTGACCGCACCTCCGGGGCGCCGCGCCACCGGATAGTTCGACGTCGAACTACCATGGCGGCGTGGACCACGGCGACCGGGAGGCGTGGGAGCGGGCCTACGAGCAGGCCCCCAGGCGCGACGCCACCTTCACCACCATGTCCGGCGTCCCGCTGGAGCCCGTCTACGGCCCGCCCCACCCCGATGGAGGCGGCGCCGAGCTGCCCGGCCAGTGGCCCTACACCCGCGGCCCGTACGCCTCCATGTACCGCTCCCGGCTCTGGACCATGCGCCAGTTCGCCGGCTTCGGCACGGCGGCGGACACGAACGCCCGCTTCAAGGAGCTGCTGCGCTCCGGCGGCAACGGGCTGTCCACCGCCTTCGACATGCCCACCCTCCTCGGCCGGGACTCCGACGACGCTCTCGCCAAGGGCGAGGTGGGGCGGGCCGGGGTGGCGGTGGACACGGTGGCCGACATGGAGGTGCTCTTCGACGGCATCGACCTCGGGGCGGTCAGCACCTCGATGACCATCAACTCGGCTGCCGCCTTCGTCATGGCGTGCTACGTGGCGGTGGCCGACCGCACCGGCGTCGAGCGGCGGGCGCTCTCGGGCACCGTCCAGAACGACATCCTGAAGGAGTACCAGGCCCAGAAGGAGTACGTCTTCCCGCCCCGGCCCAGCGTCCGCCTCGTCACCGACCTGGTGCGGTTCGCCACCGCCGAGCTCCCCCGCTGGCACCCGGTCTCGGTGTCCGGCTACCACATCCGCGAGGCGGGATCCACGGCCGCCCAGGAGCTGGCCTTCACGCTGGCCAACGGGTTCGCCTACGTGGAGGCGGCCACGGCGGCCGGCCTGGCGGTGGACGAGTTCGCCCCGCGGCTCAGCTTCTTCTTCAACGCCCACATCGACTTCTTCGAGGAGATCGCCAAGTACCGGGCCGCCCGGCGCATCTGGGCCCGGTGGCTGCGCGACCGCTACGGCGCCGCCGACCCGCGCTCCACCCAGCTCCGCTTCCACACCCAGACCGCCGGCGTGTCGCTCACCGCCCAGCAGCCCGAGGTGAACCTGGCCCGGGTGGCCATCGAGGCGCTGGCCGGCGTGCTCGGCGGCACCCAGAGCCTCCACACCGACGCCTACGACGAGGCGCTGGCCCTCCCCACCGAGCGCGCCGCCCGCCTGGCCCTGCGGACCCAGCAGGTGATCGCCGAGGAGACCGGCGTGGCCCACGTGGCCGACCCGCTGGGGGGCTCGTGGCTGGTGGAGTCGCTCACCGACGAGCTGGAGCGGCGGGCCGGGGAGATCTTCGCCCACCTGGAGGAGGCAGGCGGCGGCTCGATGCTGGAGGGCGTGCTCGCCTGCATCGACGACGGCTGGTTCTGCGCCGAGATCGCCGAGGCCGCCTACCGCTTCCAGTCCGAGCTGGCCGCCGGCCGCTGGATCCAGGTCGGCGTGAACGGCTACACCGAGGGCGACGACGCCGGGCCGCCCACCCTCTACGTCGACCCGGCGGTCGAGGAGCGCCAGCTCGCCTCCCTGGCCGAGGTGAGGCAGCGCCGGGACGACGACGCGGTGCGCCGCTGCCTGGCGCGGTTGGCCGCCGAGGCGGCCGACCCCGCCGTGAACCTGGTGCCGGCGTTGGTGGAGGCGGCCCACGCCGAGGTCACCGTGGGCGAGTCCATGCGGGCGCTCGAGCTGGTCTTCGGCACCTGGGTGGAGCGCCCGCTGGCGTGAGCAACCACCCGCTGCGGGTCCTCCTGGCCAAGGTGGGGCTGGACGGCCACGACCGCGGCCTGCGGGTGGTGGCCAGGATCCTGCGCGACGGCGGGTGCGAGGTGGTCTTCGCCGGGCTGCGCCAGACCCCGGAGGCCATCGCCGCCTCCGCCGTCCAGGAGGACGTGGACGTGGTGGGGGTCTCCATGCACAACGGCGCCCACCTCACCCTGGCCCCGGCCGTGGTGGGGGCGCTCCGGGACGCCGGCCTGGCCACGCCGGTAGTGGTGGGCGGCATCGTGCCGGCGGTGGACGTGGGCCGGCTCCGGGAGGCGGGGGTGGCCGCCGTGCTCGGGCCCGGCGCCTCCAACGAGGAGGTGGTGGCGCGCGTCCGGGACGCCGCCGCCGGCGCCGGGCACGCCGGCGGCCAGGCGTAGGTCAGGCCACCCGGTAGCCCACGCCGAGCTCGACGCAGGCCCGTCGGAGGTTGGGGACGTCGGTGGCCACCAGGATCTCGGCTCCCGCCATCAGGGCCATGGCCGCGGCCTCGGCCGCCAGGAGCTGCAATGAGAACCGGTGGTGCAGGTCGGCGGCGAGCCCGTAGAGCTCGCGGGGGTCGGGTACCTCCATCCGCCGGGGCAGGCGGTCGACCAGCTCCAGGAGGAGGCGGCGCTCGTCGTCGGGGAGGACCGCCGCCGTGCGGGACAGCCGGCCGCCCCCCATCCGCCGCAGGGCCGTACCCAGCCGCCACCACCAGGTGTAGGTGGTCATCAGCGGCAGCGAGGTCGGCACCGGGCGCCCGAGCACGTGGTCGAGCACCAGGCGGTCGTCGACCACCGAGGCCGTCGTCACCGGGTCACGGGGAGAGCATCGGGTCGGCGACCTGCGACGCCACCCGCTCGTAGGTGCCGTCGTCCACCAGGCGCCGCATGTGCTCCCGGATCGCCTCCCACAGCAGCGACGCCTGGCGCCCGCCCGGGGTGGTGGTCACGTCCACGGCGTCGGTCACCACCTGCAGGAGCCACTCCTGGGTGGAGGCGGCGCCGCTGGCCCGGGCGGCCAGGTGGGCCCGCTCCCGCACCCACCGCGGCACCCGGAAGGCCAGCATCACCGTCTCGCCGGCGCCTGCCTCGTCGGCGACCGCCTCTCCGTTCTGTGCGGCGTGCTCCAGGCTGGCGGCGACACGGCGCCACTCGGCCGACGAGCGCATGGAGCGCATCCGGGCCTCGATGCGCTCCTTGAACTCAGCCGCCGTCTCGCCGCCGTCCGCCGGCTCCGGTGCGGTCGCTCCGTCCATGCCATGATGTTAGCAGCTCAGGCCTCCATGTGAACATCCAGCTCAGGACGGTGTTCGCAGCACCCCGGCGAGCTGGTCGGCCACCGGCGTGAACTCGGGCATCACGAAGTCCCGCCGCAGCCAGTTGCCCCCGTCCACCACCAGGGTGTGGCCGGTGACGAAGGCGGCGTAGGGCGAGCAGAGCCAGGTCACCGCCCACCCGAGCTCGTGGAGGCGTCCCAGCCGGCCGGCCGGGGAGCGGCGGGCGTCCACCTCCTCACCGTCCGGCCGCAGCGCCCGCAGGTCCTCTCGCATGTCCTCGTGGGGGAAGAGGCCGGGGGCGAGCGCGTTCACCCGGATCCCGTCGGGCGCCCACTCCACGGCCAGGCTCTTGGTGAGGTTGCCCACCCCGGCCTTCGCCGCCGAGGTGTGGGCCATGCCCGGCCCCCCGGTGAACGCCTGGGTGGCCAGGATGTTGCAGATCGCCCCGGGCCCGCCGGCCGCCGTGCGGCGCCGGTGGAGCTCCTGGCTGCAGAAGAAGGTCCCGTCGAGCACGATCCGGACGACCGCCTGCCACGCCCGCGGGCTCATGCCGGACGCCAGCACCGGGAAGTTGGCGGCGGCGTTGTTGACCAGCACCCCCACCGGTCCCAGCGCGTGCTCCACGACGTCGAACGCCCCGGCCACCTGCTCCGGCTCCCGCACGTCGGCGGCGGCCCCCACGGCGTGCCCACCGGCGGCCTCCACCGCCGCCACCCCGGCCCGGCGGTGGTCCTCGTCCCGGGAGAGCACCCCCACCGCGGCGCCGGCCCGGGCCAGCTCCACGG
>JBOGGH010000154.1:0-6240 GCA_050743905.1 Acidimicrobiales bacterium | reverse complement strand
GGCAAGCGCCGCCGCTGAGGCCGCCGCCGGCCGGGAGCGGCCGGGGGCGCTGCGGGATGGGCGGCCGGCAGGGGGCGTTCGGGTAGCGTGGAGGGATGGTGACCCTGGCACGGGTGTCTCCCCACGACGACGCCGGGACCACCGCGCCCGGGCCGTCGGCGGACGGGCTGGCGGCGGACGGGCTGGCCGACGTCGGCGGGCTCCTCGCCCCCGTGCTCCGGGAGTTCTCGGCCCACCGCCCCGGGGAGGACGACGCGCTCATCGTGCGGGCCGCCCAGGTCGCCGCCGCCGCCCACGCCCGCCAGTTCCGGCGGTCGGGGGAGCCCTACGTCACCCACCCGGTGGCCGTGGCCGGCATCGTGGCCGAGCTGGGGCTGGACGCCCCCACCGTGGCCGCCGCCCTCCTGCACGACGCGGTGGAGGACACCGGCGTCGACCTGGCGGCCATCGAGGACGGGTTCGGCCCCACGGTGGCCGCGGTGGTGGACGGCGTGACCAAGCTCGACCGCCTCCAGTTCGACACGAAGGAGCAGCAGCAGGCGGCCACCATCCGCAAGATGCTCGTGGCGATGGCCAGCGACTGGCGGGTGCTGCTCATCAAGCTGGCCGACCGGCTCCACAACATGCGGACGCTGGCGGTGATGCCGGAGTGGAAGCAGCGGCGCACGGCCCAGGAGACCTTCGACGTGTACGCGCCGCTCGCCCACCGCCTCGGCGTCCAGCAGGTCCGCTGGCAGTTGGAGGACCTGGCGTTCGCCACCCTGCACCCGCGGCGGTACGCCGAGATCGAGCAGATGGTGGCCGCCCGCGCCCCCCAGCGCGAGGAGTACCTGGCGCGCGTCCTGGTGGCCGTCCGCGAGCGGCTGGCCGGCACGGGCATCGAGGCCGAGGTCACCGGCCGCCCCAAGCACCTCTGGAGCATCTACGAGAAGATGGTGGTGCGGGGCAAGGAGTTCGACGACATCCACGACCTGGTGGGCATCCGGGTGGTGGTGACGGCCGAGAAGGACTGCTGGGCGTCGCTCGGGGCCATCCACGCCATCTGGCCGCCGGTGCATGGGCGCTTCAAGGACTACATCAACACGCCGAAATTCAACCTCTACCAGTCGCTGCACACCACGGTCATCGGGCTGGACGGCAAGCCGATCGAGGTGCAGGTGCGCACCCACGAGATGCACCGCCGCGCCGAGTACGGCATCGCCGCCCACTGGGGCTACAAGGAGAAGGAGGACGTCTCCTCCGAGATGGCGTGGATGCAGCGGATCGCCGAGGTGGACCGCGAGACCACGGACCCGGTGGAGTTCCTGGAGGCGCTCAAGCTCGACCTCGAGCAGGACGAGGTCTACGTCTTCACCCCCAAGGGGAAGGTCATCGCCCTGCCCGCCCGCTCCACCCCGGTGGACTTCGCCTATGCCATCCACACCGAGGTGGGCCACCGCTGCATCGGGGCGCGGGTGAACGGGCGGCTGGTGCCGCTCGACACGGTGCTCTCCTCGGCGGACACCGTCGAGATCTTCACCTCCAAGGCCCAGACCGCCGGCCCGTCGCGCGACTGGCTCAAGCTGGTGGCGTCGTCGCGGGCGCGCTCCAAGATCCGCCAGTGGTTCAGCCGGGAGCGCCGCGAGGACGCCATGGAGACCGGGCGCGACGAGCTGGCCAAGGCGCTCCGGCGCGAGGGCCTGCCGCTCCAGAAGGTGATGGCCTCCAGCGCCCTGGCCCAGGTGGCGCGGGCCATGAACCTGGCCGACCTGGACGCCCTCTACGTGGCGATCGGCGAGAGCCAGGCATCCGCCCACTCGGTGGTCCAGCGGCTGGCCCGCGAGCTCCGGGGCGGTGAGCCCGAGCAGCTCCCCACCACGGCCACCCGCGGCGTGCGCCGCTCGAAGGCGGGGCGCAGCCCGGCGGCCGGGGTGTACGTGGAGGGGCTGGACGACGTGATGGTGCACCTGGCGCGCTGCTGCACGCCGGTGCCCGGGGACCAGATCGTGGGGTTCGTGACCCAGGGCCGGGGCGTGTCGGTGCACCGCGCCGACTGCTCCAACGCCGCCGCGCTGTCGCGGCGCTCCCAGGAGCGCCTCATCGAGGTGGAGTGGGACCGCGGCGGCGAGGGGGTGTTCCTGGCCACGCTCGAGGTGCTGGCCTTCGACCGGTCGCGCCTGCTGGCCGACGTCAGTCGCGCCGTCTCCGAGCACCACCTGAACATCGTGGCCGCCCGGACGGCCACCGCCCCGGACCAGGTGAGCCGGATGGCTTTCGACGTGGAGCTGGCCGACCCCAGCCATCTCCAGTCGCTGATCGCGTCGCTGAAGCACCTGGACGGCGTGTTCGACGCCTACCGGCAGCTCCCCGGCAAGAAGGCGTAGGGAGCCCCATGGCCGACGAGCGCCGGCCGGCGCGCGCCCCCACGGGGACCCACGACGTCCTGTGGCCCGCCTCCTGGCGGTGGGAGGCACTGGTGGCCGCCTTCGCCACAGAGGTGGGGCGGGCCGGCTACGGCCTGATCGAGAGCCCGATGTTCGAGTACGCCGAGGTCTTCCGCCGCGGCATCGGCGAGGGCAGCGAGGTCGTGGGCAAGGAGATGTACGAGCTCACCGACCGCGACGGCCAGGTGCTGGCGCTGCGACCGGAGGGCACGGCCTCGGTGGTGCGGGCCTACGTGGAGCACCACCCGGTGCCGCCCTGGAAGGCGTGGTACGCCACGCCGGCCTTCCGACACGAGCGGCCCCAGGCCGGGCGGTACCGCCAGCACCACCAGGTGGGGGTGGAGGCCATCGGCGCGGCGGACCCCGACCTGGACGTGGAGGTGGTGGCCCTGGCCGACGGGTTCTTCCGCCGGCTGGGGCTGGCCGACTTCACCCTCAAGCTCAACTCCATGGGCGACGGCACCTGCCGGCCGGGGTACCTGGAGCTGCTCCGCGCCTTCCTCCGGGGGGTCCGGGCACGGCTCTGCGAGGACCACCGCGACCGCCTGGAGGCCAACCCGCTCCGGGTGCTCGACTGCAAGCGGCCCGAGTGCCGCGAGGCCACGGCGGCGGCGCCCCACCTGGTGGACCACCTCTGCGAGGACTGCGCGGCGCACTTCGCCCGGGTCGGCGAGGGCCTGGCGGCGCTCGGCGTGCCGTGGGAGCTCGACCACGGGCTGGTGCGCGGGTTCGACTACTACACCCGGACCACCTTCGAGTTCGCGTCCGGGGCCATCGACGCCGCCCAGAACGGGATCGGGGGCGGGGGCCGGTACGACGGGCTGGTGGAGATGCTGGGCGGGTCGCCCACGCCGGGGATCGGGTTCGGCATCGGCATCGAGCGGGTGCTCATCGCCTGCGACGGCGAGGGCGCCTTCCCGGTGGACCCGCCGGTGCCGGACGCCTTCGTGGTCGATAGCGCCGGCGGCGACCTCGCCCGGGACCTGACGGCCGAGCTGCGGCGGGCCGGCCTGCGGGCCGACCGCGCCTTCGACGGCCGGTCCATGAAGGCCCAGATGAAGCTGGCCGACCGGTCGCGGGCCCGGGTGGCGCTCATCGTGGGCCCGGGGGAGCGCGCCGCAGGTACGGTGACGGTCCGCCCGCTGCGCGGCGACGGCGAGCAGCGGTCGGTGCCGCTGGCCGACGCGGTGGCCGCGGTGCGGGCCGAGGCGGCTGGCGGCAAGGCGGCTGCGGCGGACGGCGAGGCGGCGGCGGGAGCGGTGGTCGAGGGAGAGGGCGGTCGATGAGCGGAGCGGAGGGCGCGGCCACGGCCGCCACGTCGATGCGCACCGACCTCTGCGGGCGCCTAGGCCCGGACGACGCAGGGCGCGAGGTGCGACTCTGCGGCTGGGTGGCGCGCCGGCGGGAGCACGGCGAGCACCTGGCCTTCGTGGATCTCCGCGACCACAGCGGGGTGGTGCAGTGCGTGGTGGACGGCGCGGCCGACCTGCGGACCGAGTACGTGGTGGCCGTCACCGGCGTGGTGCGCCGGCGGCCCGAGGGGATGGAGAACCCGCAGCTCGCCACCGGTCGGGTGGAGGTGGGGGACTGCCGGGTGGAGGTGCTGGCCGAGGCCGAGCCGCCACCCTTCGCCGTGGACGACCGCGCCGAGGTGGACGAGGCGGTGCGGCTGCGCCACCGCTACGTGGACCTGCGGCGCCCGCGCCTCCAGCGCAACCTGCGGCTCCGGGCCACGGTGACCGGGGCGATCCGCCGCGCCTTCGACCGCCAGGGGTTCTGCGAGGTGGAGACGCCGCTGCTCTGGAGCCCCACGCCGGAGGGCGCCCGCGAGTTCGCCGTGCCGAGCCGCCTCCACCGCGGCGCCTTCTACGTGCTGCCCCAGAGCCCGCAGCTCGCCAAGCAGCTCCTCATGGTGGGCGGGCTCGACCGCTACTACCAGATCGCCCGCTGCCTCCGGGACGAGGATCTCCGCGCCGACCGGCAGTTCGAGTTCACCCAGCTCGACATGGAGGCCTCCTTCGTGGACCAGGCCGACGTCCTCGGGTTCGTGTCGGAGGCGGTGCTGGAGGCGGCCGAGGCGGCCACCGGCGAGCGCCCGCCGCCCATCGAGCGGATGACCTGGGCCGAGGCCATGGACCGTTACGGGACGGACAAGCCCGACCTGCGGTTCGGCATGCCGCTGGTGGACCTGACCGGGGTGTTCGCCGCCACCGGGGCCAAGGTGTTCGACGCCCCGTGCGTGAAGGCGATCCGGCTGGAGGGGGGTGGCTCCCTGGCCCGCTCTCGGCTGGACGCGCTGGTGGAGGAGGCCAAGGCCCACGGGGCCAAGGGGCTGGCGTGGTTCCGGGTGGTCGAGGGCGGGGACGGCCCGGCCCTGGAGTCGCCGCTCGACCGCCACCTCACCGACGGCGAGCGGGTCGGCCTGCTGGCCGCCACCGGCGGCGCGCCGGGCGACCTCCTGCTGGCGGTGGCCGACCTCCACCGCACCGCCTGCACGGTCCTCGGCCACCTGCGGGTGGTGCTGGGGGCCCGGCCGGTGGGCGAGGGGCCGCACCGGTACGTGTGGGTGGTGGAGTTCCCGATGTTCGACGGCGTGGACGCCGCCGGCAACCCGGTGCCGGCCCACCACCCCTTCACCATGCCGCACCCGGACGACCTGGACCTGCTGGCCACCGAGCCGGCCGCCGTGCGCTCCCAGGCCTACGACCTGGTCCTCAACGGCTGGGAGCTGGGCTCGGGCAGCGTCCGGATCCACCGGGCCGACGTGCAGTCGCGGGTCTTCGCGGCGCTGGGGATCTCGGACGAGGAGGCGGCGTCGCGCTTCGGGTTCCTGACGGGCGCCTTCCGCTACGGCGCCCCGCCGCACGCCGGGTTCGCCTTCGGGGTGGACCGGCTGGTGGCCGTCTTCTGCGGGGAGGAGAACATCCGCGAGGTGATCGCCTTCCCCAAGACCCAGTCGGGCGCCGACCCGCTCACCGGGGCCCCCAAGCCGCTGGCGCCCGAGGCCCTGGCCGAGCTGGGCATCCGGCCGGCCCCGCCCGCCCCGCCCGCCGGGGGCGCGGCACGGGCATGACCCCGGGCGGGGACCTGTTCGACTCGGCGGCCGAGCGCAGGCTGCGGTCCCGGGCCCCCCTCGCCGCCCGGCTGCGCCCGCGCACCCTGGACGAGGTGGTGGGCCAGCGGCACCTGGTGGCGCCGGGGAGCCCGCTGCGGGTGCTGGTGGAGCAGGACCGCCTGGGCTCGGTGATCCTCTGGGGGCCGCCGGGCACCGGCAAGACCACGCTGGCCCGGCTGCTGGCCACGGCCACCGCCAAGGCGTTCGTGCCGCTCTCGGCGGTGGCCTCCGGCGTGAAGGACGTCCGGGAGGCCCTAGAGGCCGCCCGCCGCCGCCTGGGCGAGCAGGGCCAGGGGACCATCCTCTTCGTGGACGAGGTCCACCGCTTCAACAAGGCCCAGCAGGACGTGCTGCTGCCCGGGGTGGAGGAGGGGCTGGTGGTGCTGGTGGGGGCCACCACCGAGAACCCGTTCTTCGAGGTGAACCCGCCCCTCATGAGCCGGGCCACCCTCTGGCGGCTGGAGCCGCTGGCCGAGGAGGACCTACGGACGCTGGTGGCCCGGGGGCTGGAGGCCGAGGAGGCCGTGGCCGAGGAGGAGGCGGTGGCCGCCCTGGTGGCGGCGGCGGACGGCGACGCCCGGGCCGCCCTCACCACCCTGGAGGTGGCGGCGGCGCTGGCCGCCGGTCGTGCCGAGGCCGGGGCCGGGGAGCGCCCGGTGGTGCGCATCGATGATCTGGACCTGACCGGGTACCGCGTGGATC
>JBOGGH010000153.1:0-6280 GCA_050743905.1 Acidimicrobiales bacterium | reverse complement strand
GGCTACCGCCAGCTCGCAGCGCTCGGTGGCCGCCCAGTCCGCCCCCACCAGCACGGCCCGCCCGTCCGCCGCCAGCTCCTCGAACATCGACCGCCACCCGGGGACCGGCCGGCACCGGACCAGCGAGAGGAGCAGGTCGTGCAGCTCGTGGGCGTCGCGCGGGCAGGGACGCACCTGGTCGAGGACGGCCTCGACGGCCGGCGGGTCGAGCGGGCCCAGCTCGCCTACCGGGACCGGCAGCCCCTCCGGCCCGCCGGCGCCGAGGCCGCGCCGGAGCGGCACGGCCCGGGAGCGCCGCTCCTCCAGCGGCGCGCCGTCCAGGAAGGTGTAGGGCTTGCCGGTGAGGATCCCGTGCGCCAGCACCGACGGCTCGGGCGACTCCACGAAGCGCACCTCCACGTCGCCCGCCTCCACCGCCTCCAGCAGGCGGCCGAGGCCGACCGCGTCGAGCGCCTCGGTCAGGCAGTCGGCCACGGTCTGGCGCACCAGCACGTGGTCGGGCACGGCGACCGGCCCCGCCTCGGCGTTCTCCTGGCACGCGGCCAGGGCCGGCCACGCCGCCGCCAGCACGTCGTCGGCGTCCATCCGCTGGAGGTGGATGGGCCGTCGCTGCCCGCCGCGCGACCGCGGCACCACGAGCGCCCGGTTGCAGTTCCACCGCCACCGGGCCTGGAGCATGGGGTGGGGCAGGACCGCCTGGGTCAGCACGTCGCCCACGGTGCGCGAGGAGAGCATCTTCGGCACCTGGGCGAGCGGGAAGCTGTGCTGGGGGCCCAGGGAGAGCAGCACCGTGTCGTCGTCCGCGGCGGCCTGCAGCTCGAAGTCGAACGCCACGCAGAACCGCTTCCTGAGGGCCAGGCCGAAGGCCCGGTTGACCCGGCCGCCGTACGGCGCGTGCACCACGAGCTGGGTGCCCTCGCTCTCGTCGAAGCAGCGCTCCACCACCAGGCGCCGGCGCGTGGGCAGGGCCCCGAGGGCGGCCCGCCCCGCGGCCAGGTAGGCCACCACCTGCGCCGCCACCTCGTGGGTCACGCCGGCCAGATCCCGCACGGCGCGGCGGGCGGCCTCGCCGTCCCCGGCGGCGAGGGCCCGCTCCACCGCCTCCCGCAGGGCCCCGACCTCCTCGGAGAGCTCGGCCGTCCGGGCCGGCGCCTCCCCCAGCCAGAACGGCACGGTCGGCGCGGCGTCCCCGGCGTCCTGCACCCGCACCGTGCCCACCTCCACCTGGCGGACCCGCCACGAGTGGGTGCCCAGGAGGAAGACGTCGCCGATGTTGGCCTCCACGGCGAAGTCCTCGTGGACCGACCCCACGGTGACGCCGTCCGGGTCCAGCACCACGCGGTAGTCGCCCGTCTCGGGGATGGCGCCGCCGCTGGTGAGCGCGGCCAGGCGCGCCCCCCGGCGCGGCCGGAGGCGCCCGTGGACGCCGTCGCGGTGCAGGTGGGCGCCCCGCCGGCCCCGCCCGGTCTGGACCCCCCAGGACACCAGGTCCACGACCTCGTCAAAGGCACCCCGCTCCAGGCCGGCGAAGGGCGCCGCCCCGCGCACCAGGTCGTAGAGGTGGTCCTCGTCCGCCTCGCCGGCGGCGGCCACCTCGGCCACGAGCTGCTGGGCCAGCACGTCCAGCGGCGCCACCGGCGGCTCGAGCACGTCCAGCCTCCCCGCCCGGACGGCGGCCAGCAGCGCCGTGCACTCCACCAGCTCGTCCCGGGTGAGCGGGTAGAGCCGGCCGGCCGGCGTGCCCTCCACCCGGTGGTTGGCCCGGCCGACCCGCTGGACGAACGTCCCGATCGACCGGGGCGAGCCGATCTGGCAGACCAGCTCCACCGGCCCCACGTCGATCCCCAGCTCCAGCGACGCCGTGGCCACCAGGGCCCGCAGGTCGCCGGCGCGCAGCCTGGCCTCCACCAGGCGCCGCCGCGCCGTGGAGAGGCTGCCGTGGTGCGCCGCCACCCGGAGATCGGCGCCGGGCCCGTCCGGGTCCCCGTCCCCGAGCCGCTCGGCGAGCAGGTGGGCCACCCGCTCGGCCAGCTTCCGGGTGTTGACGAAGACCAGCGTGGTGCGGTGCCGGCGCACGTGCTCGGCGATCCGGTCGAGCACGTCGCCGAACTGCCCGTGGCTGGCCACCGCCTCCAGCTCGGACGACGGGAGCTCAATGGCCACGTCCAGGTCGCGGCGCAGCCCGCAGTCCACCACCTCGGGCGGCCGGCGCCCCGGGCCGCTGCCCCCCAGCAGCTCGGCCACCACGTGGAGCGGCCGCTGGGTGGCCGAGAGCCCGATCCGCTGCAGGCTGCCGCCGCCCTCGGCGACCACGCCGGCCAGCCGCTCCAGGCTGAGCGCCAGGTGCGCCCCCCGCTTGTCCCGGGCGAGGGTGTGCACCTCGTCGACCACCACGGTCCGCACCGAGCGCAGCATCGAGCGCGACGACGACGCCGTCAGCAGCAGGTACAGCGACTCGGGGGTGGTGACCAATAGGTCCGGCGGCGTCCGCCGCATGGCGACGCGCTCGGCCGCCGGGGTGTCGCCGGTGCGGACGGCCACGGCGAGGTCCGGCGCACCCGTCCCCAGCCGGTCCGCCGCCTCGCGGATGCCGGCCAGCGGGACCTGGAGGTTCTCGTGCACGTCGGCGGCGAGCGCCCGCAGCGGCGAGACGTAGACCACCCGGGGCCCGGCGCCGGTCGCCACGTCGCCGTCCCGGTGGGCGCGGTAGGCGGCGTCGATGGCCACCAGGAAGCCGGTCAGGGTCTTGCCGGTGCCGGTGGGCGAGGCCACCAGCACGTCGCGCCCCTCGGCGATCAGCGGCCAGGCGGCCGCCTGCGGCGCCGTGGGGCCGCCGGGGAACCGCCCGGTGAACCAGGACCGCACCGCAGGGTGGAAGGACTCGAGCACCCCGGCGGGGGGTGCCGGCGCGGCGTGATCGGCGGTGCCCATCCCCCCATTCCACCAGCCGGCTGTGACCGGTGTGCCGCCGGGGCGGCGGGGGCGGCCGGGGCGGCGGGGGCGGCGGGGGCGGCGAGCTGCGAACGCCGCTGGAGGGGACCGCTCTTCCCCGGTAGCGACCTCGATCGCCCCAGGCACCGCCCCGCTCTCCACCACGCGGCCGCTCCCCGGCCGGGCCGACGGCTCACCCGGCTCTCGGAGAGGCCCCCGGGCGGGTTCCGCTCGGCACGCCCCCTACCGGCACCTCGGGGATGGATGACTGTCGGACGCTGTGATGCTGGGCCGAAGCACGCCCAGGAGCCAGCAAGGCAGAATTTGAGTACCATCGGCCTCGCCCGCACAAGGGTGGGCTCGGATGGAGCAAAGGAAGAGCGCCATGCTGTTCATCACCGAGTACCAGTTGAGTCCGCACATGCCTAAGGCCGACGTTAAGCGACTCATGGACGAGTTCGGCAGTCGAGGGGCAGCGGCGGGTGAAATTGCTCACTACGTGAAGGCCGATGGTACGGGTGGCTACACGGTGAGCGAAAACGATGACCTAAACGCCGTATACGCGGACGTCTTGGCCTATCACGAGTTCATGACGTTCACAATCACGCCCGTGCTTAAGATCGACGATGCAGTCGGCCCGATCATGGCCTATCTCAGCTAATCGGGGCCGGCGAGGATCCCCGTCCTGTCACGCGGCGCCGGATCCTCCCAGTTCCAGCTCCGGGAAAGGTCAGCGAGCCAGCTTGCTGTGCCTGCCCCCAACCGCCGGCAGTGCGCACCGGTGGCGGTCGTGGCATGACCGAGCTTGGCCGAGCCTCCCACTACATCTACCGCTTTGCCCACATCGACGGCCGGATCCCGTCCAACCCGGCCCAGTACGTGCGCCGCCCGACGGTGCACCGCTCCGACGGGCGCGGGCTCGACCGCTCCGAGCTCGGGCGGTTCCTCCTTGGTGCAGAGGCCTTTGACCCACGTCCACGCCGCCCTCGCCGTTCTCCTCGGGCTCGAACGTGGTCACCGGACGCTTCGGATCATGGGGAAGGGTGCCAAGCCGGCCGTGATCCCGCTCGTCCCGCGAACGGCCAGGACTATCGACCTTGCAGTCGGCGAGCGGTCGTCCGGGCCGATCCTGCGTAGAGCAGACGGGCTGCGCCTCGACCGCCGGACCGCCCATCGCTGGGTGCGCTCGATCGGCCGGCAGGGGCTGTCGCTGCGAGTGAGCACAGCGCTGAGGACCAGGCCTTCGTTGACTCGGTGTCGGTCTGGCCCGAGGAGTGAGGCGAGGCGAGATCCGGACCGTTGCCGGTGGCACTGACTACGCCGGCAAGCCAAGGCCAGCGGCCATCCTCCAAGACGACCGGTTCGACACCGACTCGGTGACGGTGTGCCCGTTCACGACCGACCCCACCAAAGCGCCGCTCTTCCGAGTGGCGATTGATCCGAGGACCGAGAACGGGCTGAGCCAAGCGTGCCGGCTCATGGTCGACAAGATCACGACGGTCCGCCGTTCGCGACTTGGTGACCGTGTCGGCGAACTGTCCGACGCCGACATCGTCCGACTGAACCGGGCCGTTGTCGTCTTCCTCGGCATCGCGTCGGGCGGTTGAGCACGCTCCCGGAAGTAGCCCGATAGGACGTCCGCCATCGGGAGCGACACGGCGCCCCGAACGCTGGCAAGGACGGCAGGGGGGACCCGACTCTGGCGGAAGGACGTCCGTGGGGCTCTCGCCATCGGGTCGGGCTCCTACAATGTCTGGTATATCAGACTAGAAGATGGTATCGTCTGATACATCCTACAATAACTGCCTACTTCGGGCCAGGGAGTCCCATGCGCCGCCCCCACGTCTTGTCCAAGAACACCCGGATGGCTGCCGAGTTGCTCGGTCTCGAGGTGGCGCGCGCCCGCAGGGAGCGCCGGTGGTCCCAGGCCGAGCTTGCCGAGCGGGCCGGGATCGCCCGGAGCACCCTCCACAACCTGGAGTCGGGGGACCCGACGGTGTCGATGGGCATCGCCTTCGAGGTCGCGACCCTGCTCGGGGTGCCGCTGTTCACCACGGAGCAGGACCGGCTCGGTGACCTCGTGGGCCGCCAGCGCGACCGGCTCGCTCTGCTCCCCACGAAGGTCCGCCCACGAGCTTCCGTCGACAATGCCTTCTGAGCAGGCCGCTGTGCGTCCCCCTGATCGGGTCTACGTCTGGGTGTGGCTGCCCGGAGCGACCGAGCCCGTTGTCGCCGGGGTCCTGAGCCGGGTGGGGACCACCATCGTCTTCCGCTACGCCCAGAGCTACCAGGCCCTGGAGAAGGCGGTGCCCCTCTACCTCCCCGAGCTCCCGCTGGGCGACGCGGTCATCGTGCCGGAGCCGCCCCGCACGCTGGCCGGCTGCATCCACGACGGCACGCCCGACGGCTGGGGCATGCGGGCCGTCCTCGGGCGCCTGGGCCTGAGCGAGATCGAGGGCGTCGACGAGCTGAGCCCGTTCACCTACATGATCGAATCCGCCTCCGACCGCTTCGGTGCCCTCGACTTCCAGCCGAGCCCGATCGAGTACGTCCCCCGCCTCCCGAGCGCCCCCCTCGAGGAGCTCCTCAGCGCGGCGGAGCGGGTGGACGCCGGCGAGCCCCTGAGCCCGGAGCTCGGGTCGGCGATCATCGCCGGGTCGTCCCTCGGCGGGGCAAGGCCCAAGGTGTCCTTGCGCACCGGCGATCAGTCCCTCATCGCCAAGTTCTCGTCTCGCACCGACCAGTACGCCGTGGTCAAGGCCGAGGGCGTGGCCATGAACCTCGCCCGCAGGGTTGGCCTCGACGCGGTACCGACCTCTGTGGAGGAGTGCGCCGGCAAGGACGTCTTGTTGGTGGAGCGCTTCGACCGCACCCCGGTTGACGGTGAGCGCAAGATGACGGTCTCTGTGCTCACGGTGCTCGGGCTCGACCTCGCCAGCGAGGGGCGCTACGCCACCTACCACGACCTGGCCGACACCGTCCGCCAGCGATTCACCAGCGCGGACGCCACGCTTCGGGAGCTGTTCGGGCGCATCGTCTTCAACGTCTGCATCGGCAACACCGACGACCACGCCCGAAACCACGCGGCGTTCTGGGACGGCGGGGCCGAGGAGCTCTCGCTGACGCCGGCCTACGACATCTGCCCGCAGCTACGCTCGGGCGGCGAGGCGTCACAGGTCATGGCGATCCGGCCCGGTGGAGGCGGGAAGCTGAGCAACCTGGCCAACTGCCTGGCGGCTGCGCCCATCTACCACTTGAGCGCCAACGAGGCCCGAGCGGTCATCGATGCGCAACTCCACGTCATCCGGACCCGGTGGGATGCCGCGTGTGAGGAGGCCCGGCTCACCGC
>JBOGGH010000152.1:0-6301 GCA_050743905.1 Acidimicrobiales bacterium | reverse complement strand
AGACCTGCTGGCCCACGACCGCCCGCACCGCCAGCTCGGCCCCGTCGACGGCGCCGGGCACCCGCAGCCCGGGCCGCGCCGCCACCAGCGGGCGGAGGAGCGGATCCCGCGACAGGTCGGCGTCCACGGCCACCGGGTCGCTGTCGAGGTCGAGCAGCCGGCGGCAGCGGGAGACGGCGGCGGTCAGGTCGCGCAGGTCGGCGAGCCTGAGCGTGGCCCGGACGTGCCCGGCGCCCGCGCTGGCGCCGCCACCCGACGGCGGGCCCGGGCTGAGGGCCACGGTCCCCGGGCCGTGGGGGAGGCGCAGGGTCCGGTGGTAGGTGTCGCCGTCCAGCAGCTCCACGCCGGGGACCGCCCGGGCGCCGAGGAAGGCGAAGGTGGCCGCGGCGTCGGACGGCTGCCGGTGGGCCAGGCGGAGGGTGACGGTGCCGGTGCCGCCGCTGCCGGTGACGCCGCTGCCGGTGCCGGCCGTGGCGCCGGGGTGGGCGCCGGCGCTCGTGCCGGTCCACCCGCCGCGCCGGCCCGTGGCACGCAGCCGGCGGCGCACCTCGGTGGGGGTGGCGGCGAAGACGGCGCGGAAGGTGTCGTTGAACTGGCGCACGCTGGCGAAGCCCGCCGTGAACGCCACGTCGGCCACGGGGAGGTCCGTGGTCTCCACCAGGAGGCGCGCCGTCTGGGCCCGCTGGGCACGGGCCAGGGCCAGGGCGCCGGTGCCCACCTCGGCCACCAGGAGGCGGTGGATCTGACGCTCGCTGTAGCCGAGCCTCGCCGCCAGCGCCGGGACGCCGCCGCGGTCCACGGCGCCGTCGGCGATCAGCCGCATGGCCCGGGCGACCACGTCGGCGCGGGCGTTCCACTCCGGCGACCCGGGCGCCGCGTCCGGCCGGCACCGCATGCAGGCACGGAAGCCCGCCTGCTGGGCGGCGGCGGCGCTGGGGTAGAAGCGGACGTGCTCCCGCCGGGGGGTTCGGGCCGGGCAGCTCGGGCGGCAGTAGATGCCGGTGGTGGTGACCGCCGTGAAGAACCACCCGTCGAACCGGGGGTCCCGGCTGGACACGGCCCGGTAGCACCGCTCGACGTCGAGGACCACGGGGCCATGGTCGCACGTGGCCGTGACGGTGTCTGGCGGGTTTCGGACGTGGCGGTGGGCGAGGACGTGGCCGTCCGGGGTCCTGTGTCGGGCCGCGGTGGACCGCCCGCCGCCTGTCGTCCGCCGGACCGCCCGCCCGCCTCGCCGGACCGCCCGCCTCACCGGCCCGCCACCGCCACCGACGCCGGCGCTACCGATCGATGGTCCAGTGTCGATGCTGTTGATACACCCCCCTGTCATCATGTGCCCATGGCGTTGACGACCACCGTGGGCCGGCACCTCGACGACCTCCGTGCGTCGTTCGAGGGGATCGCACCGGACCAGGTGAGCGGCCCCGACGCCGCCCGCCTGGTGGCGCTGGGCTGTGAGATCGAGCGGTTGGGGGCTGCGGTCAGGACCCGGTTCGCCCTGCGGGTGACACGCACCGGGGCCTTCGGGGAGACCGGGCACAAGTCGGCCGCCGCCTGGCTGGCCGACCTCTCCGGCGAGCCGGTCGGCACGGCGATGGGCGTGCTCCAGACGGCCGAGCACCTGGCCGACGCCCCCCAGGTGGCAGAGGCCTTCTGCGACGGCCGTCTCTCGCTGGCCCAGGCGGCGGTGGCCGCCGAGGCCGGGGCGATGGATCCCCCCTCCCAGGCAGCGCTGCTCGGCACGGCCGCCGACGGCTCGTTCAAGGACCTGAAGGACGAGGCGGCCCGGGTCAAGCGCCGCCGGGACACCGAGGCCTCGGTGGCCGAGCGCGAGCGCCGGGCCCACCGGGGGCGCTACCTGCGCACCTGGCAGCCGTCCGAGGGGGGCCTGCGCCTGGAGGCCTGGCTGACCACCGCCGACGGCGCACGGGTTCGCGCCGCGCTCGACCGGGAGGCCGAGGCCGTGGTCGAGGAGGCGAGGAAGGCCGGCCGGCGTGAGGCTCCCGACCGCTACCTGGCCGACGCCCTGGTGCGCCTCGTGGCCGGCGAGCGGACCGGGGGCCCACCCGCCCAGGTGGCGGTCAGGGTGGACGCCGGGGCGCTGCGGCGGGGCGCGGTGGCCGACGGCGAGGTCTGCGAGATCGAGGGCGTGGGCCAGGTGCCCGTCGAGGTGGCCCGGGACCTGCTCGGCGACTCGCTGTTCCGGGTGGTGGTGACCGACGGGGTCGACGTGACGGCCGTGACCTCCGCCAAGCGCACCATCCCGGCCACCCTTCGCGCCGCCCTCGAGGAGCGGGACCGGACCTGTGCGGTGCCCGGGTGCACCGCCACCCGCCACCTCGAGATCGACCACGTCGTGGGCTTCGCCCTCGGCGGGCCCACCGAGCTCGCCAACACCGTCCGGCTCTGCCGGCCCCACCACGCCATGAAGACGTTCCAGGGCTTCCGCCTCGTGGGGGGACCCGATGGGCGGCGGTGGCTCGCACCCGGCGAACGCGCCAGTCCGGCCGCACGGGATCCGGCGGCTGCGTACGCCGGCGGTGCGCACCGCGCCCGGGCCGACGAATGACGCGCGTCGTCAGCCTCACCCGCCGGGGCGGCCGGTGCCGGCCGGCGTACCAGTGCGCGCCGTGGGCGCGGCCCTGCCCGGACGGGCCGGGACCGGCCGCGTGGGGACGGGCCGCCTCAGGTGGGGAAGACCACCACGCTCCGCGCGATCGACCCCGCCCGCAGCTCGGCGGCCGCCGCGTTCAGCCCGTCGAGGGAGATGCGCGAGGTGACGAGCTCGTCGAGCAGGAGCCGGCCCTGGCGGTAGAGCTCGAGGATGCGTGGCATCTCGGTCCGGAACCGGTTGGACCCCATAAGGCAGCCCAGCAGGCGCCGCTCGGAGAGGAAGTCGGCCCCCTCGATCTCCACCTTGGTGCCGAGGGGTACCATGCCGATCACGGTGGCCGTCCCGCCCGGTCGGGCCATGGCGTAGACCTGCTCGACCGTGCCCTTGGTGCCGATCGCCTCGAAGCTGTAGTCCACGCCGCCCCCGGTCAGCTCGCGAACCTGGGCCACCGGGTCGCCGGCGCCGGCGTCGACCACGTCGGTGGCGCCGAAGGTGGTGGCCAGCTCCAGCTTCCAGGGCTGCACGTCCACGGCGATCACCCGCAGGGCCCCGGCGATGCGCGCCCCCTGGACGCAGTTGAGCCCTATGCCGCCGCAGCCCACCACGGCCACCGTGGTGCCCGGGCGGACCTGCGCCGTGTTGAACACGGCCCCCACCCCGGTGATCACCCCGCAGCCCACCAGCGCGGCGCGGTCGAGCGGGACGTCCCGGGGGATCTTCACGACCGCCCGCTCGTGGACGAGCAGCTCCTCGGCGAACGAGCCGAGGTCGGAGAACTGGCTGAGCGGCTCCCCGCTGCGGAGGGTGAGGCGGGGCGGCGCTCCCGCCGGGGGGCGGACCGACGGGCTCGAGCAGAGCGCCGGGCGGCCGCCCAGGCACTGCTCGCACTCCCCGCAGAACACGGACACGCAGGTGATCACGTGATCGCCGGGAGCCACGTAGGTGACGTCCTCGCCCACCGCCTCCACCACGCCGGCGGACTCGTGGCCCAGCACCGCCGGCAGGATCCAGGGGTAGGTGCCGTCCATGAAGTGGAGGTCGCTGTGGCAGAGGCCGGCTGCGGCGTTGGCGATGCGCACCTCGTGGGGCCCGGGGTCGGCGACGTCCGCCTCCTCCACCACCAGGTCGCCCGGGGCCTCGCGCAGCACGGCCGCCCGCATCTCGCACCTCCTCCGCCGAGCGCCGCGGCACCTCCGTGCCGCCGGCCCGCCGGGGTCCGTCCCCGGGCGCGCCGATGCTACCCGTGACCTCCGGCGCCGGCATGCCTTCTCGCCTGCAGCTTTGTCGCGCTAAGGTCGCCCGGGGGCCGATCAGGGGATGGCGGCCTGCAGGCATCCGGCCACGGGGACAGGGGGCGGGTTGAGGAGCGACGCAGGGGCCCGGGGGAGTGCCTGCTCCAGGTGGCGTGCCACCGGCGCGTGCTCTCGTCGCGCCCTCCGGCCGGTCCTGGTGCTCCTGGGCGTGGTGGCGTGCTCCTCGCCGGTCCAGGTCGTGGGCGTTCCGACGGCCGGCGCCACAACAGCCTCCCACGTGGCCTGGAGCAAGCTCACCCCGGCCACCAGCCCGACAGCGCGCGCCGAGGCCTCAATGGCCTACGACCCGGCCACGAGCACCATGGTCCTCTTCGGCGGCACCAAGGTCGCCGGCGCCCTGGCCGACACCTGGACCTGGAACGGCACCACCTGGACCAAGCTCACCCCGGCCACCAGCCCCACAGCCCGCTACGGCGCCTCGATGGCCTACGACCCGGCCACGAGCTCCGTGGTGCTCTTCGGCGGCACCAAGGTCGGCGGCACCTTCGCCGACACCTGGTCCTGGAACGGCACCACCTGGACCAAGCTCACCCCGGCCACCAGCCCGACGGCGCGCACAGACGCCTCGATGGCCTACGACCCGGCCACCGGCACCATGGTGCTCTTTGGCGGGTACGGGTCGTCCGGCGCCCTCGCCGACACCTGGTCCTGGAACGGCACCACCTGGACCAAGCTCACCCCGGCCACCAGCCCCACAGCCCGGTACGCGGCCACCATGGCCTACGACCCGGCCACCGGCACGATGGTCCTCTTCGGCGGCTACGACCGCTCCTCGCGCCTCGCCGACACCTGGTCCTGGAACGGCACCACCTGGACCAAGCTCACCCCGGCCACCAGCCCCCCGGCCCGCACATTCGCCTCGGAGGCGTACGTCCCGTCCCTCGGCGACCTCGTCCTCTTCGGCGGGAGGACGGCGACAGGGGCGGCGGCCGACACCTGGACCTGGAACGGCACCACCTGGACCAAGCTCACCCCGGCCACCAGCCCCACAGCCCGGTACGGCGCCTCGATGGCCTACGACACAGCCACCGGGGCGGCGCTCCTGTTCGGGGGCGGGCCGAGCGGGACCTCGCTCCTCAACGACTCGTGGTCCTTCACGACCCCGCCCGGCAAGCCGCCCAAGCCCACCGCCATCGCCGGCAGCGCCCGGGCCACAGTGTCCTGGACCGCGCCCCCGGCGACCGGCGGGCGGCCGATCACCGGGTACACGGCGACTTCGGCCCCCACAGGCAAGACGTGCACGGCGGGGGCCACAGCCACGACCTGCACAGTGGCCGGCCTCAGGAACGGCACCAGCTACACCTTCACGGTCCGGGCGAAGAACGCCGACGGGACAGGGCCCACGTCCACACCGTCGACAGCCGTGACCCCCGAGTCCACCACACCCGGCTACCTGACCGTCACCTGCGGGACAGCGCCCGTGGCCACACCCGGGTCCACCACGACATGCAGCTCCATCACACTCGGGCAGGTCGACCTGAGCGGGACCAACCAGGTGAGGACGGCGTCGATGCACCCGCTGTACGTCTCGACAACCCGTGGGCACCCCACAGACGACTGGGCCCTCTACGCGGAGATGGTGCCGAGCTCGAAGGCGCTCACCGGCAACGTCTGGTGCCAGTCATTGCAGGGGTTCTGCAATGCCACAACCACCAACGCCACAACGTTCCAGCACCACCTCATCAACACCTCGATCCTCCCGAGCGGCCTGACGCTGGAGGGGTACACGTGCTCCACCGACAACCCGGCCACAAGCCAGTACGCCTCGAACCCCGAGCCCACCACCCACCCGGGCCTCGCCGTGGGGAACCCGATCGGGCTCTCCCAGCCGCTGCTGCTCTGCACAGCGGCGGCCGGCAGCAGCGGGGGTGACGTCGCGGTGGAGACAGGGACCTACTCGCTCGTGGTCCCGCCCAACGTCTACGCCGGCACCTACTACGGCACGGTGCAGTACACCCTGGTGCCCGGCGGCGTGAGCTGACCGGCGCCGGCCGGCCGTGCCCGGAGCGGGGGTCGAACCCGCACGCCCTTGCGGGCAGAGGCTTTTGAGGCCTCCGCGTCTACCGATTCCGCCATCCGGGCCGGGTGGCCCAGCGTAGCGTTACGGGGTGCGCCTGCTCGGCCTGGAGCTGCGGTTGGTGGATCTGGGGATGCGCCGGGCGGTGGGCACGGCGCAGGGCCCGCACGAGCGCCGGCCGGTGGCCTACGCCCGGGTGGCCTGCGCCGGCGTGGACGGATGGGGGGAGTGCGGGGCGCTCCCGGGAGGCACCGCCGTGGACCCCCCGCTGGCCGAGGTGTGGCGGGGGCTGGCCGGCGTGGGCGTGGCCCGGCTGTTCGGGGCGGCCGCCGCCCGGGGCGGCGAGCTGCCGCCGGC
>JBOGGH010000151.1:0-6307 GCA_050743905.1 Acidimicrobiales bacterium | reverse complement strand
GGGGTGTCGGGCCACAGGGCGTCGACGATCTCGTCGATGGTGGCGCCCTCGGGGCGAAGCAGCGCCCAGGCGAGCAGCGTCTGGGCCCGGGCCCGCAAGCCGGTGCTGACCGGCCGGCCGAAGGCAACGATCCGCAGGGGGCCGAGCACCTCGACCACCAGCGGCCGGTCGCCTCCGTCCCGGCGCCCCGCCGGAGGTCTGTCCGCCGGTGCGGTCTCGGGCCAGGACTCCTCACCGGGTGTCGCCGGCTCGGCGTCGCCGGTCGCTTCGGGGCGGGAGGCGGCGATCGCCGCGCCCGGCTCGTCCCAACCGTCGTCGTTGTACTCTTCCCGGTTGGCGTCGATGACCGTGCCGAGCAGCTCGACGTTCTCGTCGGCTTGGAGACCGAACAGGGCTACGCCGCCCAGGCGCTCGGCCAGCCCCGGCGGCTCCGCCGAGGTGACCGTGCGCTCGGCATCGAGGACGAGGCGTCCGGTGGCGACTGGGCTGTCGGCGAGGAAGAGGACCGCTATCCCGAGGCGGGGGGCGTCGGCGACGAGCGTCGCCCACCGGCCGTGCGACTCGCTGGGCGGGTCGTCGAGGAGGACGAGCAGCGCAGGAAGGGGGTTCTCGGGGTTCTCCGCCCGGAATCGGTCGGCGTCGGGGGCGTCGACCGCGGCCAGGCGGCGGGTGCGAGCGATGCGTTCGGTCTCGACCGCCCGGGCTGCGTCGTCGGTGGTTGCCACGACCCGCATGTCCAGGTCGGGTTCGAGACCGGGCAGCAGCCGACCGGCCACGTCCTCGGTGAGGAGCACCTCGGCGGCTCGGGGACCGGCCCGCACCAGCAGAGCAGCGAGCATCGCCCGACACACCGGATCGACCGTCGGGCCGGTGAGGGCAACGCCGCACAGATCGGTGACCTCGACCGTGAGCGGCTCGCCGTCTCGGGCGCCGATCTCTACCCGCCCGGGTTGGAGGCGGCGCTCGTCGTCGCTGAACGGGAAGACCGGGGCGCCGTCGGCGCTCTTGGTTTCGGGCTCGACGGTGCCAGCACGGTTGGCGTGGTCGAGGCGGTCGAGCGTCGGCCGGACCGGCGGAGGCGTGAGATCTCGGCCCGGACGGGGCGGCCGGTAGCGGTAGGCGTGGCGGCGGCGGAGCCGGCCGATGGCAACCGTGGCCGCCACGCCGGCAGCGAACGAGCCGGCGACCACCGAACCCGAGGGCAGCCGTACCGGTTCGGCGGCGTGCTCGGTCCGAGGCGAGGTGGTGTGGTGCGCGGGTGCAGGGACCGACTGGACCGGTGCGGCCGGGACCGTGGTCGCCGGCGTCGGCACCGGGGGGCTCGGGGTGGCCGGGGCGGGTGCGCCGGGCTCCGGCGCCGGAGTGGGAGCGGCGGCCGGCAGAGTCGGAGCAGACGGTGTCGCCGTGGCGGGCAGGACGAGGGTCCATCCAGGGTCGATCCAGTGCGGGTCGGTCAGCGTGGCGCCACCGGGTTGGGGGCGGTCCTCGTTGAGCTGGTAGATCTCCGACCAGCGCAGCGGGTCGCCGAGCTGGCGTTGGGCGATGCCCCAGAGCGTGTCGCCCCGCTGGACCACGTAGGTGTCTGGCGTCGCAGCGGGCTGAGACGCGGGAGGGGCGGCCGGCCCGGTGGTGGGTGTGGTCGCGGCGGCGGTGACCGGACGAGCGCTGGCGGTCAGGGTGGCGTCGGCGACGACGAGCGTGGCGACCGGCCGGCGTCCGATGAGCGGTCCCCGGCCAACGGCAGTTCCGGGTCCGGTGTGGCCGGGGCGGGGAGCGAGGGTGAGGCAGGCGACGATGACCGCGGCGACGAGCCGTCCGGTGAGCGGCTGGAACACGCCGGCTACCGGGAGGCGGGGGGCGTGACGGCCAGAGAGGGCCGCCGGTACTTCGACGGCGAGAGAGGCCACGAGAACTGCCCAGGTGAGCCAGACGACCACGGCGAGGGCGTCGACGAGGGCTTGGTCGGGGATGCCTTGGTGGTTGAGGGCCCGGCCGATCTGCGATGCGCTCGGGACGTGGTGCGGGAGGGGGCAGCCGACGAAGTGCCACAGCGCCCAGGGGACACCGACCACCAGCACGGTGAGGAGAGCGAGGGCGCCGAGCCCTTTGGCGAGACGGGCGAGGCGGATCACGGGCCGGCCTGTTCGGCAGTGGCCGTGCCGGTGCCCGAGACGGTCAGGTGTCCAATCCCGGCCAGGGAGAGGATCTGGGTGGGCTGGCTGATGGTCACGGTGACGATGACTTGTTCGCCATTCACTGCAACGGTGCCGGTGTGCCCGGCGTCGGCGAGGTAGCGCTCGGCGTCCGCAGTCGCCTGGGTCGGGTCGAGAGTGATCTGCCCGCTGGCTCGGTAGAGGGGAATGTCGATGGCCTGGGCGCCGGCGCGGGCCGCCGCTTGGGCGTCGTCGATCGCCTGGACCTTGGCCGAGAGGGCGAGGCCGCCGTCGAGAACGAGCCCAGCCATCACGATCAACGCCAACGTGAAGATGACGACGAAGGCGGTGACCATCCCCGATTCCGGCTCGCCGAGCCGGGCGCGCAGGCGGCCGAGGGCGGCGGTCATGACGACGCCGAGCGGTACAAGTCGATGACGGAAGTCGCGGTCGAGCTGATCGACTGGGCGGCGGGCAGGCGTAGCCCGGTGAGATCGGAGAGACCGACGGTGCAGGTGACGGTGACCGCCACCGACCCGCCGGGGGCGAACTGGGCCGTGTCGGTCCTGACGGTGAGCTCCGCGCAGGTGACCCCGTCGGAGCCGAGGGCGGCGGTGGCGGTCTGTTGCGCCATCGCGGTGGCGGTGGTCGGGTCGCGGGCGATGGAGGCGGCCCGGGCGGCTTGGGCGGCGGCGCCGTCGACGTCGAGGCGGGCGCCGGCCAGGCGGCCGAGGGCGACGACGAAGAGCAGCATCAAGACGAGCAGCGGGGTAAGCAGAACCAGCTCGGCGGTGACGCTGCCCGACTCGTCGCGGCGCAGCGACCGAAACCCTTGGCGCGCTCCGCCGGTCATGGCGCGCCGCCGGCGTTGGTGTACTGCTCGGTCGGGCCGACCGCGACGGCCTTGACCGGCAAGGTGAACAGCCCGACGATGCTCTCGGCGTGGCCGGTCACCGTGACCGTCGTGGTCGCAGCAGTCCGGGTGGCGGTGATGTTGGAGTCGACCAGCACGCTGGAGCCGAGCTGGTCGAGCACGCTTCGGGCCTGGTTCTGGCCGGCCAGGGCGGTCTCGTTTTGGAGGCGGGCGACGGCGACGCCTTGTTGGGCGACGGCGGAAGCGATGTGCTCGGCGTGCTCCCACAGGGCGAACTGGATCACCCCCATGATCAGGAGCAGCAGGAGCGGGGTGGCGATGACCAGCTCGGCGGAGACCGCGCCGCGCTCGTCACGCACCAGGGCGCGACGAACCCATCCCGGACCTCGTCGCGCGGGCGGCGCGTGGCGCCAGTGGCTGCCGGCGCCAGTTCTCCTCATCACGACGTCGTCGTTGACGACGACGACGACGGCTCAGCCCCCGCCACCGGTCGTGGAAATGTTGTTCGCCGCGCTTACGACCTTGGCGACAATTATCCCCACGGCGGTGAGCGCCAGTGCGGCCAACAACGCGGTGACGATCACGGCTTCGGTGGAGTAGGCGGCCTCAGGGTCGGCCCGCAGCGCCTGCCATCGCAGTGCGAGTGATTGGATGAGGTGGCGGAGGATGGTCAGTTCGGGGAACACGGCGCTTGTCCTTTCATGGGATGGGCCTTCTTTTCATGGGATGGACCTTCTTTCTGTTGTCTGGGGTCAGGGCAACCCGGTCAGCACCTTCTCCACGGCCGGGTAGCCGAGGAAGAGGAGGAACCCCGCGAAGAGCAGGACGACGGGGAGGCTCATGCGTTCGGTGGCGGCCTGGTCGGCGGTCTCGGCCTCGGCCAGCTCGTGGGTGCGCAGCGAGGCGGCCTTGGCGGCGAGGCTGGCCCGGACCTTGGCCCCCTCGGTGCCGGCCAGGGCCACGGACGCGGCGAGCTCGGACAGCTCGCCCACCCCGAGCTCTTGGCCGAGCCGGCCGAGGGCGGCCCAGGGGGTTTGGCGGGCCAGGCGGGCTTGGTCGAGCGCCCGGCGGAGGTAGGCGAACGCCCACCCCGAACCGACTCCGGCGGCGTCGGCCAGAGCGGTCTCGACGCCGCCGCCGCCGGCCAGGGCGATGACCACCAGGTCGAGGAAGCTGGAGAGGGCGTGGCGGAAGTCCCGGCGCCGCCGGTGGGCGTCGGCGCGGATGCCGAGGTCGGGGGCGAAGAACCCGGCGACCATGAGTACCAGCGACGCCCACAGCGGCACCACGAGGGGGAGGTGGGTGCCGCCGAGGAGCAGCAGCGCGGCGACCGCGGGGGCGAGAAGCAGCCCGGCGAGGGCCAGGGTGATCTTCTCGGCGACGTGGCGTTCGGGGCTGCGACCGAGGACGGCGAGGTCACGGCGCACGCCGGCCGGGACGACCCAGCCGGTGGCGGCGCCGATGCCGGCTCGGGCGAGGAGGTCGGCGGCCGGCCGTCCGAGCCTTGCGGCGAGCCCGCCCTCGGCTTCGGGGGTGAGGAGCGGGGCGGGTGGGGGCAGTCGCCGTAGCTGGGCCAGGGTGTGGGCCAGTGACGGTCGCGGCGGGTAGAGGCCCCGGACGATCAGCCACAGGCCGGTGCCGGCCCCGGCCCCGCAGACGAGGGCGAGGATCACGGCCGCACCTCCGACAGGTCGCCGCTTCTCGGAGCCGTTGGGCCGGCGGTCGAAGTGAGGAACCTGTCGGTGACCGCTGGGCGGGTCATTTTGGAAAGCCACAGGAACGCCGTCGCGAAGACCCCGCCGACGAGGAGCAGGACGAGCTGTCCGGTGGCGGTGTCGTAGGGGGCTAGGTAGCCACGGTTGAGGACGGCGAGGCCGAGGACGAGGCCGCCGGTGGCGCCGACGATGACCTTGACCGAGGTGCGGGTGCGTGCCCGGCCGGCTTCGACCCGAAGGCGCATGGTGGCCTGGTCCCGCGCCGCGGCGGCGAGCGAGCCGAGCAGCTCGCCGAGGCGCTGGGCCTGGTGCTCGGCGGCCAGCACCAGGGCGGCGACGACCAGGTCGCAGGTCGGGTCGGCGACCTCGTCGGCGAAGGCTCGCAGGGCGGGGGCCAATCGTTCGCCTTCGAGGCGCAAGGCCAGGGTGGCGACCTCGGCCCGGATCGGCAGCGGGGCGAGCGGGGCGGTGGCGACGATGGCCTGTTCCAGGCCGGCGGCGCCGGCCATGGTGTCGCGCAGCATCTCGGCCCACCCGGCCACGGCCTCGATGCGGGCGACCGCCGCGCTAGCGGCCCTGGCGCCGCCCAGCAGCCCGGGGGCGCCCCAGCCGGCCAGGGCGGCCAACACGGCGCCGACAGGCCAACCGGTGGCCGCTCCGACCAACACGGCGGCACCGATGGCGAGCCCGATGCGCAGGTTGGCCCGCTCGATACGGGCGCGCTCGGCCCGGCGGGTGGGGCGAGGCAGCTCGACGCCGCGCCAGCCGGCCAGGATGAGGACCAGGCCGAGCCCGACCCCGGTGCCGCACAGCGTCGCGAGGGCGGTCACCGCTCCCACCAGCCTTGGGGCCGCTCCAGCAGGCCAGGGTCGAAGCCGACTGCGGCGAGCTGGTCGAGGGTCTCGTTGCGCAGCGGAACGCCGGGGACGGCCCGGCCGTCGGGGCCGGGGCGGAACACCTCGTTGGAGACCACCATCGGCCCCTCGGCGTCGACCACCTCGCGCACCGAGGCAACGTAGCGGCGGTCCCCGTCCTGGGCCAGATAGATGACGAAGTGCACCGCGTTGGCCACCAGCAGGTTCGTGGCCTCCAGGGGGAGCCGCTCGGGGGCCTGGACCGCGTAGGTGGCCAGCTTGGAGAACGCGCCCCGAGAGGACGAGGCGTGCAGGGTGGCCATCGAGCCGTCGGTGCCCTGGGACATGGCGTTCAAGAGGGCCAGGACCTCCTCACCGCGGGCCTCGCCGACGATCACCCGGTCGGGGGACATGCGCAGCGCCCAGCGGACCAGCTCGGCCAGGCTGACCCCGCCTTCGCCTTCGAGGTTCGGCTCGCGGGCCTCGAGGGCGACGACGTCGGGGTGCAGGTCGCCGAAGCGGTCGAGGCCCAGCTCGAGGGAGTCCTCGATGGTGACCAGCCGCTCCGACGGTGAGATGTCGGCGGCCATGGCGCGCAGCAGGGTGGTCTTGCCGGCTCCGGTGCCGCCGCAGATGATGCACGACTTCTTGGCCAGCATGGCCGCCCGCACGAAGGCGCGGAGGGCGATGTCGAGGGTGCCCATCTGGACC
>JBOGGH010000150.1:0-6309 GCA_050743905.1 Acidimicrobiales bacterium | reverse complement strand
GCGTGCCCGTTGCCGGCCGTGCCGGGAGCGCCGTCCCGGCCGCCGTTCGAGCAGCCGTCGTCCTCACCGGCGGCGACCGCCACGCCGCCGCCGGGCTCCTCCCGGTCCGCCCTCCGGCGCGGCCGCATGGGGACGGCGCCGGCGCGGGCCAGGCCCAGAGCCACCAGGACATCGGTGACGTCCCGCACCACGAAGCACCCGTCGGCCAGGAGGTCGTTGGTGCCGGCCGACGCCGGGCTGCGGACCGAGCCCGGCACGGCCCCCACCGACCTCCCACGCCGCACCGCGGCACGGACGGTGTGCAGGGAGCCCCCGGTGGCGTGGCACTCCACCACCACCACCACGTCGGCCAGCGCGGCCATGATCCGGTTCCGGTGCGGGAACCGCCACCGCGGGACGTCCGTGCCGACCGGCGCGTCCGAGAGGACCGCGCCGGCCGAGGCCACCCGGTCCCAGAGCCGGCGGTGGGAGCGGGGGTACGGCTCGTCCAGCGCCCTGGGCACCACCGCCACCGGCGGTGCCGCCGATCCCCCGGCGGCACGCCAGGCGCCGACCGCCCCCTCGTGGGCGGCGCCGTCGATCCCGAGGGCGAGCCCCGAGACCACGGCCACGCCGGCGGCGGCGAGCTCGGCACCGAGCTGGGCGGCCATGCCCAGCCCGTACCTGGTGGCGCTCCTGGTGCCCACCACCGCCACCCGCGGGTGCCGGTCCGCCACGCGGGGGTCGCCGAGGGCGAAGAGGACGGCCGGGGCGGCGGGCTCCCCGGCCAGCACCCGCGGGTACCGGCCGTCTCCCGCCACGAGCACCTCCACCCCGGCGTCGCGGTGCGCCCGCCAGGTGGCGGCCACGTCCACCCGCCGGGCCTCCGCCGCCCACGGCCCGCCCGCCACCACGGAGGCCCAGGCCGCACACGGCGGCACGGTCCCCAACAGCGTGCGGAGGTACTGGGTGCGGATGCTCGGCACCGCGGCGAGGGCGGCGGCGTAGGCCTGGGGCGGCAGCTCGTCTGTGGGCACCTCTCACAACGGTCGCCCGGCAACGGCCGGACGCGCCGGACGGGGCCGATCGCCGGGCGGCCCCGGCCCTGCCCGGCCCCTACGCGCCGATGCGCCGGCGCAGCTCCCGGTCGTAGAAGTCGAGGAAGCCCGCCTGGTCCGGCCCCACCTGGTTCACGTAGACCTCCGCCGGAGCCTCCCGGGAGGCCCGGAGCAGCGTTCGGGAGTGCGCCGTACGGAACGTGCCCCACGCCCTAGAACGGTCGCTCGGCGGACGGACCGGCGCCGTTACGGATCACCCCCGCACGGGTACGTACTGCCGCGTACGCAGACCCCGGGAGGCGGGAGGATCGATGGCGCGGATCGCGGGAGAGGCACTGATCGAGCGGCTGGCGGACTGGGGCGTGGACACCGTGTTCGGCCTCCCCGGCGACGGCATCAACGGCATCATGGAGGGCCTCCGCCGGGTGCAGGACCGGGTCCGGTTCGTCCTCGTCCACCACGAGGAGGCGGCGGCCTTCATGGCCACCGGCTACGCCAAGTCCACCGGCCGCCTGGGGGTGTGCCTCGCCACCTCGGGCCCCGGGGCGATCCACCTGCTGAACGGCCTCTACGACGCCAAGCTGGACCACGTGCCGGTGCTGGCCGTCACCGGCATGCAGGAGTCCCAGATGCTCGGCACCGGCTACCAGCAGGAGGTGGCCCTCGACCGCCTCTACATGGACGTGGCCGAGTACAACCAGATGATCCACGTCCCCACGCAGGTCACCACGCTCGTGGACCTCGCCGTCCGTCACGCGCTGGCCCGGCGGGGCGTGTCCCACCTCACCATCCCCACCGACATCCAGGTGGCCGAGGCCGACGCCAACCCGTGGGACGCCCCCGCGCCGGCCGTGATCAAGCCCACCGCACCCGTGTACCTCGAGCCCCCGGCGGTGCCCGCCACCGTGGACCTGGAGGCGGCCGCCGCCACGCTCAACGCCGGTGAGCGCGTGACCATGCTGGTGGGCGCGGGCGCCCTCCACGCCCGCGACGGGGTGCTCGACGTGGCCGACACCCTCGCCAGCCCCATCGTCAAGACGCTCCCTGGGAAGGCCGCCGTCCCGGACGACCATCCCCTCACCCTGGGCGGCATCGGCCTGCTGGGCACCGCGCCATCCATGGACGCCATGGACGGCTGCGACACGCTCTTCATGGTGGGCACCAACTTCCCCTACACCAAGTACCTGCCCGAGTCAGGGAGCTGCACGGTGGTGCAGATCGAGGCCGACCCGATCCGCGCCGGGAACCGGATCGCCACCGACGTGCCGGTGGTGGGGGACGCCGCGGCCACCCTGGCCGCCCTCCGCCCGCTGCTCCGGCGCAAGGGCGACCGGGGCTTCCTCGAGTCGGCCCAGAAGGGCATGGCCGGGTGGCGGGCGCGGATGGCCGCGCTCGAATCGATCGAGGACGACCCGATCCAGCCCCAGCGGCTCATGCGCACGATCGACCGCCTGGCGGACGACGACGCCATCCTCACCTCGGACTCGGGCACCATCGCCACGTGGGCCGCCCGTCACTTCGACATCCGCGGCGACCGGCAGTTCTACCTCTCGGGCAACCTCGCCACCATGGCCCCGGGCCTCCCGTACACGATCGCCAACCAGTGGGCCCACCCCGGCCGGCAGTGCATCGCCTTCGTGGGCGACGGCGGGTTCGCCATGCTGATGGCCGAGTTCGGCACGGCATGCCGCTACGACCTTCCGATCAAGGTGATCGTGAACAACAACGCGGCGCTCGGGCAGATCATGTGGGAGCAGCTCGTGCTGGGCTACCCCGAGTTCGGCATCCGCTACGGCCGCCGCCCGGACTTCGCGCCCTGGGCCGAGGCCTGCGGCGGCCTGGGCATCCGGGTGGAGGCGTCCTCGGAGCTCGAGGGCGCCCTCGCCAAGGCGCTGGCCCACCAGGGGCCGGCGCTGGTGGACGTGGCGGTCAACCCGGACGAGCCGCCCATGCCCGGAAAGATCCAGTACGAGCAGGCGAAGGGATTTGCCAAGGCGTTCCTGCACGGCCAGCCGCGCCGGGCCACGATCGCCAGTACGCTCTTCCGCGACAAGATCACCGAGTTCCGCTCGTAGCCACCGGAGGCCGCGATGGCACCGCCCCCGGAGTCCAGCACCCACCGGCTCGCCGTCCTCCGGCAGGACAACGGCGAGCTGGCTGAGGACGTGGTGTCGCGCGCCGGGCCCGTCCCGGCGGCCGGTGACGACCACGTGGACGACGAGAGCGAGGCGTCGTTCCCGGCGAGCGACCCGCCGTCGGACTGGGCCGGCGCGGACGACGCCCCGGACACCCCCGGGGACGACCGCCTGGTGGGGAGCGGCCCGGTGGACCACGTGCCGGGCACCCTGCCCAGGACGGGCACCGACCACCCGGCGACCGGCTGACCGGGGCGGCGAGCACGGGGAGGAGCCGGGAGCATCATGGCCAGGCCGATCTGGAGGGGGTCGCTCGCCTTCGGGCTGGTGAACGTCCCGGTGGGGCTCTACGCCGCCACCGACGACCGGGGCGTGCACTTCCACCAGTTCGAGCGGGGCACCGCCGACCGCGTCCGCTACCGCCGCGTGAACGAGCGCACCGGCGCGGAGGTGGACCTGGACCACATCGTGCGCGGGGTGGAGGTGGACCCGGGCGAGCACGTCATGCTGGAGGACGAGGAGATCGACGCGGTGGCGCCCGAGCGCTCGCGCTCGATCGAGATCACGGACTTCGTGGACCTGGACGAGATCGACCCCGTCCACTACCGCACCGCCTACTACCTGGGCCCCCAGGGCGAGGCGGCCGGTCGGGCCTACGCCCTGCTCCGCCGGGCCATGGAGGACCGCCGGCGGGTGGGGATCGCGTGCTTCGTGCTGCGGGGGAAGGAGCACCTGGTGGCGGTGCGCCCGGACCGGGAGGTGCTCGCCCTCGAGACCATGTACTTCGCCGACGAGATCCGCGACCCCCGCGCCGAGATCCCCGACCTCCCCGAGGAGGGCAGGCCGGCGCCCCGCGAGCTGGAGGCGGCCGGGCTGCTGATCGACTCGCTCACCACGGCGTGGGACCCCACCGCCTACCACGCCTCCTACCGGGAGCGCCTGCAGGAGGTGGTCGACCGCAAGCATCGCGGCGAGAAGGTGGTGGCCGCCCAGGAGGAGCCGGAGCGTACGGCGGACATCGTGAGCCTGATGGACGCCCTCGACGCCAGCCTGAAGGCCTCCCGATCGCCGCGCCGGGCCGCACCGGAGGGCCGCTCCCGGCGCGGCGGTCGGGACGCCGGGGACCGCTCGCGGCGCGGCGGGGAAACCGGGGACCTGGCCGGCAAGACCAAGGCGGAGCTGGCCGCCATGGCCTCGGACCTCGGCATAGCCGGACGGTCGAAGATGGACCGGGACGAGCTGGAACGCGCCGTCCGCCGGGCGTCGCGGCGCCGGGCCTCCTGAGCCGCCGGCCCGCGCGGGGACCTCTCCTCCCGGGCAGGAGCGCCCCGGGCAGGGCTCTCCTATCCCCCGCCCCAGCCCTCGCCCTCGCCCGATCCCCCGCCTCCGCCCTCGCGGACCACGTCCCCGGGGGGCTTGTCCGGGCGCCAGCCCCGCCACGACGCCTGTCGGAGCCGGCCGTCCCGGGTCCAGCCGTTGTGGCGGACCTCGCCCACGAGCGTGGGCCGCACCCACGTCACGCCGGCCCGGTCGCCCGGCGGGAGCGGGCCGGCGAAGGGCGAGGTCGTGCGGGCACGCCCGGCCAGGCGCCGGGCGAGGTGGCCGAGCGTGGCGTCCGTGAAGCCGGTGCCCACCTTGCCCACGTAGCCCAGGCCGCGCGCCGAGGGCACGCCGAGCAGGAGGGCGCCCACGCCGCCCCGCCGTCGCCCCTGCCCGGCGGACCAACCGCCCACCACGACCTCCTGGGTCAGGAACCGCTTCACCTTGGTCCAGTCGGGGTGGCGGCGCCCCGGGCGGTAGGGGCTGCCCGCACGCTTGGCGACCACGCCCTCGAGCCCCCTCTCGGCTGCCGCGGCCAGGACGTCCGCGCCGGGACCCCCCGACGACGGCGGGACCGCCCACGCCGGCCCGGCGAGCCCGAGGTCGTCCAGCAGGCGGCGGCGGTGGAGGTAGGGGTCGGCCAGGGTGGACCGGTCGTCCAGGTGCAGCAGGTCGAACACCATGTAGGTGACGGGGATCCGCCCGACCAGCCGGCGGGCCCGCGCCGCGTCCCCCACCTGCATCCTCGGCTGGAGGGCGCCGAAGCTGGGCCGGCCGGACGCGTCCAGCGCCACCAGCTCCCCGTCGAGCAGGGCCCGGCGGCGGCCCAGGTCCCCGGCCATGGCCCCCAGCTCGGGGAAGCCGGCCGTCACCTCGCGGCCCGACCTCGACCGGAGGCGCACCGTGCCGCCCTCCACGTAGGCGAGGCAGCGCATGCCGTCCCACTTGACCTCGTAGGCCCAGCCCTCCCCCTCCGGCAGGTCGCCGGAGACGGCGAGCATCGGGCGGACCAGCGGGAGCGGCTCCCGGGTGGGCTGGCGACCGTCCCGGCCGCCGGTCCTGGTGGGCACGGCCCGCCCGTCAGCGGTGGGCCGCAACCCTCGGGCGGCCCACCGTGGTCCTCGTCTCGTGCAGCATCGGCTCCATCGTCCCAACCCCCTACCCGCCGGGACCATGCGGCCATGCGGCTGGGGCTGGGACCCGGGGCCGGGACGGGACGCCGGGCGGTGGACCGGGTATGGGACAGGGCATGGCACGGCACGGGCGATGCTGGACGCGTCGTGGGCCGAGCGCGCCCGCGTGCTGAACCGCTCGGGCTACGCCAGGGTGGAGGAGCGCACCTCCACGATGCTGGGCGACGTTGCCCGGCTCATGACGGACCGCTGGCGGGGCGACCTCCGCCGCCTCCGCGAGGAGGCGAGCCGGGACCGAGACCGGATCCGCGTCCTCCTGAAGGAGCTGAAGGGCATCGGCGACGTGGGCGCGGACGTCTTCCTCCGGGAGATGCAGGGGATCTGGCCCGAGGTCGCGCCCTTCGCCGACATGCGGGCGCGTTCCGGGGCGAGGCGCCTCGGGCTGCCCACGGAGGCGCAGGCCCTCTCCCGCCCGGCGCCGGCCGCTGACCTCACCCGCCTGGTGGTCGCCCTCATGCGCTCGGATCTCGCCGGCTGCACCGCCGACCGCCTGGTGGAGCAGGACTGCGCCGCGTGAGGCACGCCCCGGGGCAGCGCCGCCCGGGCCGGGCTGCGGGGCCGCGCCGCCTCGTCCAGCGGGTTGTTTGGCTTCGGCCGCCGGCGGGAAGCCCGGCCGCCAAGCAC
>JBOGGH010000149.1:0-6358 GCA_050743905.1 Acidimicrobiales bacterium | reverse complement strand
GTCCACGCCCGCCGGTCCCGACTCGGCCCCCGGGCCCGCGGCCCGGCCGGGTGGGCGCGGTGGGGGTGCCGGCGGTGTCACCCCCCGATCATGCCCGGCCGCGGCGCCGTGCCGGACCAGGGCGGCCCGGTGGGTCCCCCGGCCGGTAGAGGTCGCGTTCCGTGTCCTGGCGAATTCGCCCCGCCATGCTCTCGGTGGGGTGCCGTGGCGGTCGGGTCTGCCATATATTCGCTATGCTTTTCTGTCAGAGTCGCTATGGGCACCACGGCCACGATCCGCACGCACGTCGAACTGTCTCCGCCGGGAACCTTCTTCCGGCCACTGGACTTCGACGCGCCGAGAGCAGCCGTCGACTCGGCGCTGTCCCGGCTGTGCGCCAGGCGGGCCGACCTGGTCCGGGTAGGCCGCGGCCTCTACTGGAAGGGTGTCTCCTCCCGCTACGGCCCCGGTCGTCCACCTGCGGTCGACGTGGCGAATGCTGCCTGCGGCGGCCGGGGCGTCGGCCCGAGCGGGTGGACCGCCGCCCAGGCCCTCGGCCTGACCACCCAGGTCCCGGCGGTACCGGAGCTGTCGGTGGTGGGGCCGGTCCCCGCCCGGGTGAAGGGCGTCGTCTTCCACCGCCGGAGCAACCTCGCGCGGCTGGACCTGTCCTACCTCGACGTGGCGCTGTTGGAGGTGCTGCGCGACGACGTGCGCCACGTCGACGGCGGGTGGGAGGCACTGATCGACCGAGTGACGGCTCTCCGGCGGGAAGGGGACGTCCATCTGGACCGGGTGGCCCGGGCCGTGCCCGGCGAGCGGTCCCCGGCCGCACGGTACAACCTGGCCCGCATGCTGGACCGCGTCGCGTAGGAAGGCGGACGTGCCCGCGCATCTGCACGGAGCGGCCGGCGAGCCCCCTCGCCTGGCCGCCCACCTGGACGACCTCTTCGCCCTGAGCGGTGCGGCGGCCGAGCACCTGGGCGTTGATCCGGCCTTCGTGGAGAAGGACTTCTGGGTGACCGAGCTCCTGCGAAGCCTCGCCCGGCCCCTGGCGCCGGATCGTGCCGACCACCGGGACGTCGTCGTGGTCTTCAAGGGCGGCACCAGCCTGTCGAAGGTCTTCCGGCTGGTGGAGCGCTTCTCCGAGGACGTCGACATCCTCGTGGCCGCCGAGGGGATGGGGCGTGGGCGGCGCGACCGGGTCCTGAAGAACCTGACCGGCCGGGTCACGCGGGACCTCGGTCTCGGCGACGACGACTACCGGGTCACCGAGTCCACCACCGGCGTCAAGCGCAACGTCCGCTACCGGTATCGCCGGCGCTTCCCGTCCGCCGCCGTGACCGACGGCGTGCTCCTTGAGATGGGGATCCGGGGCGGTGCGGAGCCCGTCGCCCGCCACACTGTCCGGTCACTGGTCGCCGAGCACGGCGTCGACGTCCTCGGTGAGCCCGCCGGCCGTTGGGCGGAACTGGCCCCGGTGACCATCGCCGTCCTCGGTGCCGAGCGGACGCTGGTGGAGAAGCTGGCCCTTCTTCACCAACGGGCGGTGCACCTCGACGACCATCCCGGCGCCCTCGTCGGCGCGGGCCGCCACTACTACGACGTCTGCCGCCTCCTTGCCGACGACGACGTACGGCGTCGCCTGTCCTCCTACCCGGGGAGCACCGCGGCGCTGGCCGACGACGTCGACGCCCAGTCACGGCGGGCCGGCTTCCCCTCCGCTCCCCGCCCCCCCGGTGGGTTCGCCGAGAGCCCCGCCTTCACCCCCGGCGCTGCCGCCGAGGCTGCTGGACGTGCGGCCTACGAGCTTGCCGTGCCGCTGATCTGGGGAACCGTGCCGACGTTCGACCAGTGTGTGTCCGCAGTGCACCGGGCCGCCGACCTGTTGTGACGTCGGTGGCGCCGTGCCGGACCAGGGCGGCCCGGTGGGTCCCCCGGCCGGTAGAGGTCGCGTTCCGTGTCCTGGCGAATTCGCCCGGTGCTTTCGCCGGGACGCGGAACCGGGCACTTCCCCCGGGCCCCCGGGACCCTGGGCCCCCGGGCCGCGGATCGCCGGCACCGCGTGGTCGTGCACGGCGCAGGCCAGGCGGTAGGTTCGCCATGTGCCACGCTCCGGCCAGCGGCCGACCCTCCCCGCCGAGCACGCCGCACCGCAGGCCGCCGCCGGGACCGCTCCCCGGACCGGCGCGGCGCCCGAGGATCCGCCGCTCGCGGTGGACCCGGTCCCGTCCGAGCTCGACCTGGCGCGGGTGCCGGCCCACGTGGCGTGCGTCATGGACGGGAACGGCCGGTGGGCCAGCCAACGGCACCTCGCCCGGACCGAGGGGCACGCCGCCGGGGAGGCGGCGCTGCTGGACGTGGTCAACGGCGCCCTCGAGATCGGCGTCCGCTGGCTGACCATGTACGCCTTCTCCACCGAGAACTGGCGACGCCCGGCCGACGAGGTGCGGTACCTCATGGGGTTCAACGAGTCCCTGCTCATGCGGCGCCGCGACGAGCTGCACCACAAGGGCGTGCGGATCCGCTTCGCCGGGCGGCGCGACTGGCGGGTGCCCCGCCGGGTGCTCCGCCGGATGGACGAGTCCACCGAGCTCACCCGGGACGACGACCGGATGACCCTGACCATGGCGTTCAACTACGGCGGGCGGGCCGAGATCGTGGACGCGGTGCGGGCGCTCGTGGCCGAGGGCGTGCCGGCGTCCAAGGTGGACGAGCGGGCGATCCGCCGCCGCCTCTACTTCCCCGAGACGCCGGACCCGGACCTGGTGATCCGCACGTCCGGCGAGCACCGCATCTCGAACTTCCTGCTCTGGGAGATCGCCTACAGCGAGCTCGTCTTCCCCGACGTCCTGTGGCCCGACGTCCGCCGCGGCCACCTCTACGAGGCCGTGCTCGAGTTCCAGCGGCGCAACCGCCGCTACGGGGGCGTGGTGCAGTGATCGTGACGAAGGTGACCATCGCGGTGGGCGTCCTGCTGTTCGCCCTGCTCTGCTGGATGGCCGTCGCCGGGGTGGCGGTGGCGGCGGAGCTGGTCATCACCGTGGGCGCGCTGGTGGTCCTGGTGGGCGGGGGCAACTGGCTGAGCGGCCGGTCCTCGGCGCGGCGGCCGCCGGAGCGGTGAGCCTCTTCCGCGACCGGGGGGTGGTGCTGCGCACCTACCGCCTGGGCGAGGCGGACCGGATCGTGGTGCTGCTCACCGAGCACCACGGCAAGGTGCGGGCGGTGGCCAAGGGGGTGCGCCGGACGAGCAGCAAGTTCGGCGCCCGGCTGGAGCCGCTCACGCACGTGGCGCTCCTGCTGTGGCAGGGGCGGGGCGAGCTGGACGTGGTCAACCAGGCGGAGGTGGAGGACCATTTCCGCACCGTGCGCGAGGACCTCGACCGCGTGGCCCGCGGACTCTCCATGCTGGAGGTGGCGGACCAGCTCGCCCAGGAGCGGCACCCCGACCCACGCCTCTACGAGATGCTGGTGGGGGCGCTCCGGGTGCTGGCCGACCCGGCGCGGGACCCGGCCCTGGTGGCCCCGGCCTTCTTCCTGAAGGCGCTGGCGCTCGAAGGTGCCGGGCCGGTGCTGGACGCCTGCGCCGGCTGCGGCGAGCCGGCGGACGAGGTGGAGCTGGTGGCGTTCGACCAGGCCGAGGGCGGCGCGCTGTGCCGGCGGTGCCGCCGGGGCCGGCCGGTGAGCCCGGCCGCCCTGGAGCTCCTGCGCCGCATCCTGGGCGGTGCCCTGGGCCCGGTGCTCTCCGGCCCGCCGCCGCCCTGCGCCGACGAGGTCACGGCGCTGGCCGGCGAGGCCATGGAGGCGCACCTCGACCGGCGGCTGCGGGCCGTGCGGTCGGTGGCCGGCCTCTGATGGCCGCCCCGGGCGGGGAGCTCGGCGTCTACGTGCACGTCCCCTTCTGCCGGGAGCGCTGCGACTACTGCGCCTTCGCCACCTACACCGACCGCGACCACCTCATGGCGCGGTACGTGGACGCCTGCGTCACCGAGGTGGCGCGGGCACGGGACGCCGGGGCGCTCGGAGAGGCCACGAGCGTGTTCGTGGGCGGGGGCACGCCGTCGCGGCTGCCGGCCGGCGAGCTGGCCCGCCTGCTGGCGGCGGTCCCGGTGGCCGCCGGTGCCGAGGTCACCGTGGAGTGCAACCCGGAGGACGCGTCCGGCGACCTCCTGGCGGCCTGGCGCGCCGCCGGGGTCACCCGGGTCTCGGTGGGCGTGCAGTCCACGGCGCCCCACGTCCTGGCCTCCCTGGGCCGCCGGCACCGGCCGGAGGCGGTGGACCGGGCGCTGGCCCTGGTGGGGGAGGCCGGGTTCGCCAGCTTCAACGTGGACCTCATCCTCGGGGCGGCCGGGGAGACCGACGCCGACTGGGCCCGCACCCTGGACGAGGTGCTCGCCGCCGACCCCCCGCACGTGAGCGCCTACGCCCTGACCGTGGAGCCGGGCACGCCGCTGGCCCGGGACGTGGACCGCCACCCGGACGACGACGTGCAGGCCCGCCGCTACCGGGCGGCCGACCGGGTCCTGGCCGCCGCCGGCTACCGCTGGGAGGAGATCTCGAACTGGGCCCGGCCGGGCCACGGCTGCCGCCACAACCAGCTCTACTGGCGCCAGGGCGACTACCTGGGCATCGGGTCCTCCGCCCACTCGCACCGGGCCGGGCACCGCTGGTGGAACGTCCGCACCCCGGACCGCTACGTGGCGGCGGTGGAGGCCGGCGCCCCGGTGGTGGCTGGCGAGGAGGTGCTCACCCCGGCACAGCAGTGGTTCGAGCGGCTGGCGCTCCGGCTGCGCACCCCCGAGGGCGTCCCGGCCGCCGCCCTGCCGCCCGCCCCGGAGCTCGACGGCCTGGTGGCGCGCCGCGGCGGGCGCGCCGTCCTCACCGTGCGCGGCCGGCTCCTGGCCAACGCGGTCACCGCCTTCTTGGAGGTCGGGGACGGGTGGGCGGAGCCGCGGGAGTCGGGCGCCGCCTGAGGCACCCGGTAACCTGCCGCCATGACGCGCACGCCGGACGACGCCGCCGCGCCCGAGGCCGGGGGCAAGGAGCTGATGGAGAAGGTGGTGGGGCTGTGCAAGCGGCGCGGCTTCATCTTCCAGTCGGCCGAGATCTACGGCGGCTTCCGCTCCACCTACGACTACGGCCCGCTCGGCGCCGTGATGCTGCGCAACGTGAAGGACGCGTGGTGGCGGTCCATGGTCCAGCTACGCGACGACGTGGTGGGCCTGGACGCCGCCGTCCTCTCGCCGCCGGCGGTGTGGGAGGCCTCCGGCCACCTGGCCAACTTCACCGACCCCCTGGTGGACTGCCGCAACTGCCACAGCCGGTGGCGGGCGGACAAGATCGAGGGCGTCTGCCCGGCCTGCGGGTCGACCGACTTCACCGAGGCCCGGGCCTTCAACCTCATGTTCAAGACCCACGCCGGGCCGCTGGAGGACGAGGGCGCCGTGGCCTACCTGCGCCCGGAGACGGCCCAGGGGATGTTCGTGAACTTCGCCAACGTGCTCCAGACCACCCGCAAGCGGCCGCCGTTTGGCATCGCCCAGGTGGGCAAGTCGTTCCGCAACGAGATCACGCCGCAGAACTTCGTCTTCCGCACCCGGGAGTTCGAGCAGATGGAGATGGAGTACTTCGTGCCGCCGGACGAGGCGCCGCGGTGGTACGAGTACTGGCTGGACCAGCGCTACCGGTGGTACGTGGACCTCGGGATCCACGAGCCGCGCCTGCGGCTGCGCCACCACGAGGCGAGCGAGCTCTCGCACTACTCGGCGGCCACCGCCGACGTCGAGTTCCTGTTCCCCTGGGGCTGGGACGAGCTGGAGGGCGTGGCCAACCGCACCGACTACGACCTGCGGGCCCACGCCACGGCGTCGGGCGAGCGGCTGGACTACTTCGACCCCGCCACCAACGAGCGCTACGTGCCCTACGTGATCGAGCCGGCCGCCGGCGCCACCCGGACGATGATGGCCTTCCTCATCGACGCCTACGACGAGGACGAGCTGGCCGGCGAGGCCCGCACCGTGCTCCGGCTCCACCCCCGGCTCGCCCCCTACCAGGTGGCCGTGCTGCCGCTGTCGAAGAAGGAGACGCTGGAGCCGCTGGCCCGCCAGGTGCTGGGCCTGCTGCAGCCGCACTTCATGTGCGACTACGACGTGACCCAGAGCATCGGCAAGCGCTACCGGCGACAGGACGAGGTGGGCACGCCGTGGTGCGTGACGGTGGACTTCGACTCGCTGGAGGACCGCGCCGTGACGGTGCGGGACCGCGACACGGCCGAGCAGGTCCGCGTCCCGGTGGACGGCCTGCTGGCCGAGCTGCGCGCCCGGGCCGGCACCTGCTGACGCCGCCCGCCGGGGGGCCGGGACCCGCCGGGGTGCCGGCG
>JBOGGH010000148.1:0-6365 GCA_050743905.1 Acidimicrobiales bacterium | reverse complement strand
GTGCGGATCTGGCCGTGCTGGCGGCGCGGGTGGCGGCGGTGGCGCCCGGGCTGGTGGTGGAGGAGGTGCCCGTGCCGGGCCCGCCCACCTCGCCGGACCTGCGGGGGGCGGGATGGGCGGAGGCCGCGGTGGTCTTGGCGGCGCTGGCGGCGCGCCGTGGGGGCGGCACCGGCCCGGGGGTGCCGGTGGAGGTGGCCGGCCCGCAGGGCGGGCGCGCCCGGGTCATCGTGGCGCCGGGCGGCGAGGTGGCCGTGGAGGTCTGGGCGGGGGAGATCCTGGACGCGCCCACGCTCCGCTCGTACTGCATCGGGGCGGTGCACCAGGCGCTCGGCTGGGTGCGGCGCGAGGGGGTGGCGGTGGACGCCGGCGGCGAGGTGCGCGACCTCACGATCAGGTCGTTCGGGATCCTCCCGGCACGGGACATGCCGCCGGTGGAGGTGGTGCTGCACGCCTCGCCCCTGTGGCCGGTGAACGGCTCGGACGCCGTGTTCGCGGCCACGGCGGCGGCGGCGTGGCTGGCCGACGGGCTGGCGCCCGAGTGGCCCACCCGGCGCGGGCAGCGGGGCGCGCCGTGAGCCGCCCGGTGGGGCCGTACTCGCCGGCGGTGCGGGCCGGGGCATGGGTGGTGACCTCGGGCCAGCTCGGCGTGGTGCCCGGGGACGACGGCACGCCGGCCCTGGTGGACGGGGGCACGCCGGCCCAGGTCCGCCGGGCGCTGGCCAACCTCTCGGCGGTGCTCGCCGCCGAGGGCGCCGGCCTGGCCGACGTGGCCAAGGCCACCGTCTTCCTGGTGGACATGGGCGACTTCGCCGAGGTGAACCGGGCGTGGACCGAGGCCTTCGGGGACCACCGTCCGGCCCGCTCCGCCGTGGCGGTGGCGGCCCTCCCCCTGGGCGCCCGGGTGGAGGTCGAGGCCTGGGCCTACCGGCCCCCGGGCTGAGCCTCGGCCAGCGACCGGTCGACGTCGAGCAGGTGGTGGACGCCTTCGTGGACCGTGTGCCGGCCGATCCACGCCACGGACCGCTCGGCCCGGACCGGCCAGAGGTAGATCCCCGTGCGCGACCAGGCCCGGTCGTCCAGGCCGGACAGGTACGTGGCCAGCTCGTCGGTGGCCGCCGCCAGCTCCCGGCCCACCCGGCCCGGGTCCTGGGCGTTGTAGCGGTCCTCGGTGACCCGCTCGTCGCGCCGCATGGGCTCGAAGACGGGCCGGTCCTCGGCGAGGGCCGCCGGGATCCGGGCCCGCTGCGTCCGCAGCACGTCGCGGTAGTGGCAGGCGTACTCGAGGGCGGACCAGGTGGCCGGGCGGGGCCGCAGCCGGAGCCGGTCCGGCGCCGCCGCACGGAGGCGGCGACGGTAGGCGGGGGCGAGGTCGCGCAGGGCGCCCGGCACCGTGGCCCGGTCGACGCTCATGTAGTCGAAGCCGCACTCGTCGCAGTGGCCGGAGGCCAGGGTGTCCCCGGCGGCCGGCTCAGCCATCGCCGGGCGCGGGTCCCCCGCCGGGCCCGGGAAGGTCGGGGGACGCGCCGCCGGGCGATGGCACCCAGCCCACCTGGCCGAAGCGGTACCCCACCGAGCGGACGGTCTGGATCAGGTGGGCGTGCTCCTCGCCGAGCTTGGCCCGGAGCCGGCGCACGTGGACGTCCACGGTGCGGGCGCCGCCGTAGTACTCGTAGCCCCACACCCGGTTGAGCAGCGTCTCGCGCGTGAACACCTTGCCGGGGTGGGTGGCCAGGAACCGCAGCAGCTCGTACTCCATGTACGTGAGGTCCAGGACCCGGCCGGCCACCGCCGCCTGGTAGGTCTCCAGGTTGAGCAGCAGCGGCCCGTACTCCACGAGGTCGGGCTGGAGCCCGCGGCCGGACCGCCACAGGAGGTGCTCGAGCCGCGCCACCACCTCGTCGGCGTCCACCGGGTTCACGCAGAAGTCGTCGAACAGGTCGTCGCGCAGCGAGAGCGCGGGGACCTGCTCCCGGGCCACCACGAGCAGCAGCGGCGTGAGCGGCACCTCCCGGCGCCGCACGTGGCGGCAGAACGCCACGGCCGCCGCCAGGTCGTCCCCGGCGGCCACCACGGCGCCGCCCCAGCCGTCCTTGGTGGCCGACTGCTCGTCCACCTCGACCTGGTCGGCGCGGGCCACGCAGCGGAAGTCGTAGCCGCCGCGCCGGAGCGCGGCCTGCAGCGCCGCCGGCAGCGGGTCGGGGTGGCAGAGGAGGGGGTCCACGGCCGGACGCGGCTCCCGGTCAGCCCCGCCCGGGCCGGGCCGGCGGGTGCGGGCTCACAGCGCCGGCAGGTACCGGTCGAGCTCGAACTGGGTGACCTGGGACCGGTACTGCCCCCACTCGTCCCGCTTGTTGCGGATGAACCACTCGAACACGTGGTCGCCCAGCGTGTCCGCCAGCAGCTCGGAGCGCTCCATCTCGTCCACCGCCTCGTCGAGGCTGCTCGGGAGCGACACGATCCCCTTGGCCGCCAGCTCGTGCGGCGAGAGGCTGAAGAGGTTGGCGTCGGCCTCGGGGGGCAGCTCGTACCCGCGCTCTATCCCCCGCAGCCCGGCGGCCAGGACCACCGCGAAGGCCAGGTACGGGTTGCAGGCGCTGTCCGGGGCGCGGAACTCGAGCCGCGTGGACTCGACCTTCCCGTGCTTGACCACCGGGACCCGGACCAGCGCCGAGCGGTTGTTGCGGGCCCAACTGATGTGGATCGGGGCCTCGTACCCGCTCACCAGCCGCTTGTAGGAGTTGACCCACTGGTTGGTGACGGCGGTGAGCTCGCGCGCGTGGTGGAGCAGGCCGGCGGCGAACCGGTAGGCCACGGCCGAGAGGCCGTAGGCGTCCTCCGGGTCGGCGAAGGCGTTGCGCTCGCCCTCCCACAGCGAGAGGTGGGTGTGCATCCCCGAGCCCTGCAGGCCGGCGAGCGGCTTGGGCATGAAGGTGGCGTGCACGCCCTGCTCCCGGGCGAGCTCCTTGACCACCAGGCGCACGGTCATGACGGTGTCGGCCATGGTGAGGGCGTCGGTGTAGCGGAGGTCGATCTCGTGCTGGCTCGGGGCGTCCTCGTGCTGGGCGTGCTCCACCGGGATGCCCATCTCCTCCAGCATCAGGACCGTGCGCCGGCGGAGGTCGCTGGAACGGTCGGCCCCGGTGAGGTCGAAGTACGACCCCGAGTCCAGCGGCGCCGGCTGGTGGGACGGGTCGTCGTCCCCGAAGTAGAAGTACTCGACCTCCGGCGCGGCGAAGAAGGTGAACCCCGCCGACCGGGCGTGCTCCAGGGTCCGGCGCAGCGTGTGGCGGGGGCACCCGTGGAACGGCATGCCGTCCAGGCCGAAGATGTCGCAGAACACGCGGGCCACCGTCTCGTCCCGCCCGTACCAGGGGAGGAGCTGGAACGTCTTGAGGTCCGGCCGGGCGAGCACGTCCGCCTCCTGCACCCGGCTGAAGCCGTCGATGGCCGAGCCGTCGAACGTCATCCCCTCGTCCAGGGCGTTCTCCAGCTCGGCCGGGGTGATGTTGAAGGCCTTGGGCGTGCCCAGGACGTCGGTGAACCAGAGCTGGACAAAGCGGATGCCCCGCTCCTCCACCGTACGCAGCACGTAGTCACGCTGGCTCTGCACGCCCACAGTCTCCCAGGTCCGCGGGGCGGCGCGCCCGTCCGCCGTGCCACCCGCGGACCGGGCCGGGACATGGGAGGAGCCGGACCGTACGGTCCGGCTCCTCCGCGACGGCCGCCCGACGTTGCCCGGGCGGGGGTACCCGGGTGGGGGATCAGGGCGGTTGTACGCCCCCGTCGGCGGCCTCGCCCGTCGCCGTGGCCGCAGGGCGGCGCACGACTGACGACCCGGTGCAGCGGCTCCGGCTGTGCTCGGCCAGGTGGCTCATCGTCCCCTCCGTGCCCGGCCGGCCATCCGGCGTCCATCCGGCGTTTATCCGGCACCTATCACGCGCCCGGCGGCCGGCCGGCGCTCGCTGCCTCCATTACACCAGGAACGGTGTCGAATTCCTGCGATCCGACTGTGAACGCCGCGTGAACAGGGCTTTGAACAGGCCTTCCCGGCTTGCGGGCATGACGCGGGCCCATCAGAGTGTCAGCACGGGAATGGCAGGTCGCCGAGCTGGCGGGTGCCGGAGCCACAGGAGGAGCCATGCAGCAGCGCACGCCGGCGGAGGTCGTCCGCCTCATCGAGGACGAGGCGGTCGAGGTCGTGGACGTCAGGTTCTGCGACCTGCCCGGGATGATGCAGCACTTCTCGGCGCCGGCCCACGTGCTGGACGAGGACGTGTTCACCGAGGGGTTCGGGTTCGACGGCTCGTCGATCCGCGGGTTCAAGGAGATCCACGAGTCGGACATGGTCCTCCTGCCGGACCCCGACACCGCGTACGTCGACCCGTTCCGCGAGCACAAGACGCTCAACATCAACTGCTTCGTCCACGACCCGGTCACCGGCGAGCCCTACTCGCGTGACCCGCGCTACGTGGCCAAGAAGGCGGAGGCGTACCTCAAGTCCACCGGCGTGGCGGACACGGCGTACTTCGGTCCCGAGGCCGAGTTCTTCATCTTCGACGACGTCCGCTACGGCCAGGGCGTGAACTACGCCACCTACCGGGTGGACTCGGTGGAGGGGCACTGGAACACCGGGCTCGAGGACCCGTCCAACAAGGGCTACAAGCTGCGCCCGAAAGAGGGGTACTTCCCGGTGCCCCCGAGCGACCATTTCCAGGATCTCCGCTCGGAGATGATCCTCACGCTGGAGCGGCTCGGGGTGGAGATGGAGATCCAGCACCACGAGGTGGCCACCGGCGGGCAGGCCGAGATCGACATGAAGTTCGACACCCTGCTCCGCACCGCCGACAAGCTGATGCTCTACAAGTACGTGGTGAAGAGCGTGGCCTTCCAGGCCGGGTACACCGCCACCTTCATGCCCAAGCCGCTCTTCGAGGACAACGGCTCGGGGATGCACACCCACCAGTCGCTCTGGAACGGCGACGAGCCGCTGTTCGCCGGGGACGGCTACGCCGGCTTCTCGGACATCGGACGGTGGTACATCGGCGGGATCCTCCAGCACGCCGCGGCGATCCTCGGCTTCGCCGCGCCGACCACGAACTCGTACAAGCGCCTGGTGCCCGGCTACGAGGCCCCGGTGAACCTGGTCTACTCCCAGCGGAACCGCTCGGCCGCCTGCCGCATCCCGCTGTACTCGAAGAGCCCCAAGGCCAAGCGGGTGGAGTTCCGCTGCCCGGACGCTTCGTCCAACCCGTACCTGGCGTTCGCGGCGCAGCTCATGGCCGGCCTCGACGGCGTCCTCAACAAGACCGAGCCGCCCGAGCCGCTGCAGGTGGATCTCTTCGACCTGCCGCCCGAGGAGCTGGCGGCCATCCCCCACACCCCCGCCTCGCTGGAGGAGGCCCTCGACGCCATCGAGGCCGACCAGGACTTCCTGAAGGCCGGCGGGGTGTTCACGGACGACCTCATCGAGACGTGGATCGAGTACAAGCGCAAGGAGGAGGCGGACCAGATCCGGCTCCGCCCCCACCCGTGGGAGTTCGCGCTGTACTACGACATCTGAGTCGCTCCCGAGGTCCGGGCCGGGCGCCGGGAGCCCCCAGGCCGCACCCGCCGGGCGCCGTTAGGCTCGCGGCGTGTACCTGAGGGTGGCGGCCGCCCAGCTCGACGCGGTCGTCGGGGACCTGGCGGGCAACGTGGAGCGGATCCTCGCCGCGCTGCGCCGCGCCGAGGCGGCCGGCGCGGACCTGTGCGTCTTCCCCGAGCTGGCGGTGCCCGGCTACCCACCGGAGGACCTGCTGCTCAAGCCCCGCTTCGTGGCGGACAACCTGGCGGCGCTGGAGGAGGTGGCGGCGGCCAGCCGGACGTGCGCCGCCGTGGTGGGGTTCGTGGAGCCGGTGGGCCCCGGCGGCCCGTCGGTGCCCGAGGACGGCGCCTCCACCTGGCCCGCGGCGCGCCTGGCCAACGCGGCGGCGGTGGTGGCCGGCGGCCGCGTCCGGGGCGTCTACCGCAAGCGGCTCCTGCCGAACTACAGCGTCTTCGACGAGCAGCGCTGGTTCGTGCCGGGCACGGAGCCGCTCGCCCTCTACGGCGTCCGCGGCGTGCGCGTGGGGATCTCGGTCTGCGAGGACGTCTGGGCCGCCGGCGGCCCGGTGGCGGAGCTCGGGCGTGCCGGCGCGCAGCTCGTGGTGAACCTGAACGCCTCGCCGTACTCGAGGGGCCGCCGGGCCGAGCGGCTGGCCATGCTCGCCGGGCGGGTCCGCGAGGCCGGCTGCGCCATCGCCTACGTCAACCAGGTCGGCGGCCAGGACGAGCTGGTGTTCGACGGCGCCAGCCTGTTGGTGGCCGCCGACGGCTCGCTGGTGGCC
>JBOGGH010000147.1:0-6368 GCA_050743905.1 Acidimicrobiales bacterium | reverse complement strand
GGTCAGGTGGCAGACGATGCCGTCGAACCCCGGCGCCATCGCCGCCAGCTCGGCCGTGGTGTACGCCTCGTCGGCCTCGCGGACCACCGTCTCGTGCCCGCCGGCCACCAGCGGGTCGAGCCCGCCCTCGGGGAGGTGGCGGGTGACGAGCACGCGCCCCGTCCCGGCCCACCGTGGCCGCCGGCCGGCGCGACTACGCGACGGGGAAGTCAAAGTAGGTGCGGGGATAGGGTTCCCGGGCCAGCGTGTAGTGCCACCACTCGCAGTGGTAGGGGCGAAAGCCCGAGCTCTCCATGATCGAGCGGAGATGGCGGCGGTTGCCCGCCTCCACCCGGCCGATGCCGCGTGCGTGGTGGTGCGAGACGGGGTCCATCAGGTCGTGGTCGCCGCCCATCGCCGCCAGCTCGCCGGTAGCCAGGGAGTACAGCGTCAGGTCCACGGTGCTGCCCCGGCTGTGGCCGGACCTGGTGGCCACGTAGCCTTGCTGCACCATCACCGCCCGGTCGATGTTGGGGTAGTGCCGGCGCTTGGTCCGGCCGTCCTCCGGCTGCTCCGACCAGCGGAGGAAGCAGTCCACGGCGCGTTGGGGGCGGTAGCCGTCCCAGAGGAGCAGGCCGAAACCACGGCGTGCGGCCCTCTCCCGTACCTCCGCCAGGGCGGTGCAGAGCTCCCTCGTGCCGGCGATCCGGTTGGCCAGATAGCCGTCCACCGGCTTGCCGGTGAAGTTGTCCCAGGTGGCGTACTTGGCGTCCCAACGGATGCCGGGCACGAGCTCGTCCACGAAGGCGAAGGCGCCGTTCACGACGGCCGTCCTCGGAGCGCCGACGACACCATCCGGTCGATCATCTGGGAGAAGGGCAGCCCGGCGGCGGCCATCATCCTGGGGTAGCGGCTGTACGACGTCATGCCGGGGAACGTGTTGACCTCGTTGAGGACCACCCGGCCGCCGTCCGTGAGGAACATGTCCACCCGGGCCAGTCCCCGGCAGCCCAGGGCCCGGTAGACCGTCTTGGCCGCCTCCCGGACGGCGGCGCGCTCCTCGGCCGGGATGTCGGCGGGGACGATCGCCGTCGCGTTCTCCGAGCCGGCCTCGGGGTCACGCTCCTGATGGATCCGGAAGAAGCCGTGCGAGAGGGCGATCCGGTCGACCTCGCCTGCGAGCAGGTCCGAACCGTCGCCCAGGATGGCGCAGCCGATCTCGCTGCCCACGACGGCCTCTTCGATCAGCACCTTCGAGTCGAACTGCCGCGCTGCCTCCACCGCACGCGGCAGGTCCTCACGCCGGGACACCTTGCTGACGCCGAACGACGACCCCGAACGGGCGGGCTTCACGAAGACCGGGTACGGGAGCCGGCCTCCGTCGGGACGCTCGTTGGCCGGGACCGTCCGGTGGCGGGGCGTGGCGATCCCCGCGCTGGCGGCCACCAGGTAGGTCAGGGACTTGTCCATGCACAGGGCCGAGCTCTGGACGTCACAGCCCACGTAAGGGATGCCGGAGAGCTCCAGCAGCCCCTGCACCGCCCCGTCCTCGCCCAGCCGGCCGTGCAGCACGGGCAGCACGACGTCCAGCCGGATCGCGTGGTAGCGCCCCTCCTCCATGACGAGCACGCCGTGCACGCCGCTGTCCGGCGACAGCACGGCCGGACGGCATCCGCCGTGCTCCCACGCCGCACCCGGGCCGTCACAGAGCTTCCACGCGCCGCGCTCGGTGATCCCCACGTAGAACGGCTCGTACCGGTCGAGGTCGAGGTGGTGCGCCACCTCCCGCGCCGACTTGACCGAGACGGCGCGTTCCTCGGACCGCCCGCCGAAGAGGACGGCGACCTTCAACCGGTCCATCGACGGTCCCCTGGCCGAAGACCGGCTGGTCCGCTGCGGGTCACGCGGCCATTCAACGCGGTCCGGTGTTGCCGGCGCGTATGGGGTTTTCGATATGCCGGCGATACGCCCCGGCTCGTAGGATCGCGGGAGTGTGCGTGTGCTGATCGTCGAGGACGAGCCCTACATGGCGGAGGCCATCCGCACCGGCCTGCGCCTGGAGGCGATCGCCGCCGACATCGCCGGTGACGGTGCCTCCGCCCTGGGACTGCTGAGCGTCAACGCCTACGACATCGCCGTTCTCGACCGCGACGTCCCGGGGCCCTCCGGTGACGAGGTCGCCGAACGCATCGTGGCCTCCGGCACCGGCATGCCCATCCTCATGCTCACCGCCGCGGACCGGCTGGACGACAAGGCCTCCGGGTTCGGCCTCGGCGCCGACGACTACCTCACCAAGCCCTTCGAGCTTCGGGAGCTCGTGCTCCGCCTCCGGGCGCTCGACCGCCGGCGCGCCCACCACCGGCCGCCGGTCCGGGAGATCGCCAGTCTCCGCCTGGACCCGTTCCGCCGCGAGGTCTACCGCGACGGCCGCTACGTGGCCCTCACCCGGAAGCAGTTCGCCGTGCTGGAGGTGCTCGTGGCCGCCGAGGGCGGCGTCGTCAGCGCCGAGGACCTCCTGGAGCGGGCGTGGGACGAGCATGCCGACCCGCTGACCAACGCCGTGCGCATCACCGTCTCCGCCCTGCGCAAGCGCCTCGGCGAGCCCTGGGTCATCGCCACCGTGGCCGGCGTGGGGTACCGCATCGAGGCGCAGCCGGGCACCGGACGTGAGGGAGGAGACCGTGGATAGAGCCCCCGGGTGGAGCGTCCGCCTGAAGCTCACCGTCAGCTACGCCGGCTTCCTCATGGTGGCCGGCGCGCTGCTCCTCGGCGCCGTGTGGGTGTTCCTCCTGCGGTACGTGCCCCGGGGCGAGACCGTTCTCGTCCACGGCTCGGGGCCGCTGTTCGTCTCGCCTGGCCGTGGCGCGCTGCTGCGCGACTTCGCACCGGCCGCGGCGATCGCGCTGGTGGCACTGTTGGTCCTCGGCCTCCTCGGGGGGTGGGTGCTCGCCGGCCGGATGCTCGCCCCGCTGGCGCGCATCACCGAGGCCGCCCGCACGGCGGCGTCCGGGTCGCTGTCCCACCGCATCCGGCTGCCGGGCCGCAGGGACGAGTTCCGCGAGCTGGCCGACGCGTTCGACACCATGCTCGGGCGGCTCGAAGCCCACGTCAACGAACAGCGGCGGTTCGCGGCCAACGCCTCGCACGAGCTGCGCACGCCGCTGGCCATCACGCAGACCATCCTCGACGTGGCCCGCAAGGACCCGGACCGTGACCCCGCCGAGCTCCTGGACCGCCTTTATGCCGTCAACGTCCGGGCGATCGGCCTCACCGAGGCGCTGCTCCTGCTCAGCCGGGCCGACCAGCGCTCGTTCGCCCGGGAGCGCGTGGACCTGTCGCTCGTGGCGGAGGAGGCCACCGAGGTGCTCCTCCCGCTGGCGGACAAGCACGGCGTCACCATCGAGACCTCGGCGGACGTGACCCCGACCGTCGGCTCCCACGCGCTGCTGCTGCAACTGAGCACCAACCTGGTGCACAACGCGATCGTCCACAACCTGGCCCGTCAGGGCACGGTGTGGGTCACCACCCGTGCGGGCCCCGGCGCCGTGGTGCTCACCGTGGAGAACACCGGCGAGCAGCTCACCCCGCAGGCGGTGGCCACGCTCGTGGAGCCGTTCCTCCGCGGCACCGAGCGCGTCCGCACCGACCACGCGGGCGTGGGGCTGGGCCTGGCGATCGCCGAGCGCATCACCCGGGCGCACGACGGGTCCCTCTCCCTGGCCCCACGCTCCGGGGGAGGGCTCTGCGTCACGGTCCGCCTGCCGGTCGCCGGCGGCGGCGGGCCCGGCGTCCGGTAGCCCGCGCCCAGCGCACGGGACGGGCAGGGGCGTGCCGTACCGGTGCCGCGGGACGGGCGCCTACAGCGGCGCCGGCTCCACGCCGGCCAGCCGGTCCATGGCCGGTCCGAACGTCGCCTCGAGCCGGTCGGCCGGGTGGTCGCCCACGGGCCCGGTGACCAGCGTGGCCACGCCGACCTCCGCCAGCTCCTCGGCCCGGCGGACCAGCTCGTCCGTGGTGATCTCCGCCGGCAGGTCGCGGAAGCTGGCGGTCACCTCGATCTCGCCAGGGTCGCGGCCCACGTCGTCGCAGTGGCGTCGCAGCACGTCGAGCTTGTGGGCGATCTCGTCCCTCCCGCCGAAGAAGTTGCAGGCGTCGGCGTACTGCGCCACCAGGCGCAGCGTCCTGCGCTCGCCGCCACCCCCTATGAGGACGCGTGGCCGGGGGGCGCTGAGCGGCGGGGGGCTGCACAGGGTCGCCGCGAGCCGGTAGTGGCGCCCCTCGAAGGGGCCGTCGTCCTGGCTCCACATCTGCAGGCAGATCCGGAGGGTCTCCTCCAGCCGCTCGAACCGCTCGGCCACCGGCGGGAACGGCACCCCCAGGCCGAGGTGCTCGCGCTCGTACCAGGCGGCGCCGATGCCCAGCTCGGCCCGGCCGCCCGAGAGGACGTCGAGCGTGGTGACGATCTTGGCCAGCAGCCCCGGGTGCCGGTAGGTGACCCCGGTGACCAGGAGCCGCAGCCGGAGCCGGTCGGTCGCCCCGGCCACGAAACCGAGCGCGGTGTAGCCCTCCAGCATGGGGTCCCCGGCCGGGGCCATCCAGTCCATCTGGAAGTAGTGGTCCATGAAGGACAGGGTCCGGACGCCCAGGGCCTCGGCCCGCCGCGCCAGGTCGGTGACGCCCGGGCCGATGCGGTCGGGACCGCCCGCCCAGTCGAAGCGGTGCACGTGGAGATCGAGGTTCACCGTTCCCCTCCTTCTGGACGCCCGGGCGGCCGGCGGCCCGCGGTTGGGTTGACCCGGTCCCGTCGAACAGTACCCACGGTCGGCCGACGACGGCCGGCGAGGAGGGAGGCGGCGGTCACCACCAGCACTGCGGCGCCGGCCAGCACGAGCGAGTTGTCGGCCACGAAGGCTCCCACGCCCCGTTGCACGCCCCACAGGTACGGCGAGGCGACGCTCACCGCCAGGACCGCGACCACCGCCACGGCCGCCGACCGGTGGTCCCGCCAGAGGGTCCAGGCGGCGATGGGCGCCGCGGCCATCCACGACCAGTGGTGGCTCCACGAGATGGGGCTGACCAGCAGCTCGACGAGCGCCAGCACGAGGACCGGCTCCACGAGCGGCCGGCGGTCCGCCGAGAGCCGCTCGCAGGCCACGCCGCCCAGGACGACGACGGCCACGCACAGCACGACCCACAGCGCGGTGTCCCCACCGTGGCCGGCGAAGGGCGCCCGGTGGAGCATCCCGTTCCACGACTGGTTGCTCACGAACCCCACGGGCCCGGTCCGTGCCGCGTCCGTGGCCTCGTGGAGCCAGTACAGCGTCGAGTCCCCCGGCAGGACCAGCCAGGAGGCGAGCGAGAGCACGGAGAAGGTCGCCGCTCCCTGGCCGACCGACCGCCAGTCCCGCCGGACGGCGTAGTACAGGAGGTACACGAGCGGCGTCAGCTTGACGGCCGCGGCAAGGCCTATGAACACGCCCCGGAGCCCCGGTCGCCGCTGGTGCAGGTCCACCACCACGAGCCACATGAGCAGCAGGTTGATCTGCCCGTAGTCCATGTTGCTCCGGACCGGCTCGATGGCGAGGGTCGCCGCCCCGGCCAGCAGCGAGGCGAGGGCCAGCCGCCGGCCGCGGGGAAGGACCCGTCCGGGGAGGTCCGCGGGGATCAGGAGGTAGAGCGTGGACACCAGGGCCAGCGCGCTCAGCAGCCACCACGCACCCTCCACGAGGCCCAGCGGCCCGAAGGAGAGCGGCGTCAGGACGAGGAGGGCGAACGGCGGGTACGTGAACGGGAGCCGGCGTGTGGTGAAGAGGGCCCGGAAGGGCGAGCCGTGGTGGAGGAGCGCACGCCCCGCCGCCCGGTAGACCCGCAGGTCGAGATGCCACAGCGGGCCGAAGTGCCACATGTAGGCGGCCGAGGCCAGCCAGGCCAGCGCGGCGAGCGCCCAGAGGAGGGCCGTGGGCGGGACCGGCCACCGCCGGGGCGCTCCCGCCCGGGAGCTCGGGACGCCGGTGCCACCGGCGGCGGTGCCGGCAGGCCCGGCGGGGAGGGGGTCGACCATCGGGATCGGAACTGTCCGGGGGCACAGAGAAACATGCTCCACGGCAGTGCGTCAAGCATCGCCGCGGGCTGCCGTCGCCGCCCTCCGTGGCCGGGGACCACGGCGGAGGTGCCCGGCCACGGCACCGGCCCCCGGTATCGTGGACCCGTGAGCGGAGAGGGCGCAGGCGACCGGCCGCCCACCCGCCGGGAGATCCAGGCATCGAGGCGCTCCACCCCCTCCGGCCGCGACGGGGACCGGCGCACGCCGGAGATGAGCCGCCGGCTCTTCCTCCGGCGGATGGGCGCGCTCGGCGGGGTGGCGGCCGCCGGCGCGGCCGGCTTCGGGA
>JBOGGH010000146.1:0-6405 GCA_050743905.1 Acidimicrobiales bacterium | reverse complement strand
GGCGGCGGCGCAGCGGCCGGACGGGCGGCCGGCACCGGAGCGGGGGCCGGCGACACCGGCGGGATCGTGGGCTCGGGAGGGGTGGCGGTAGGGGCTGGGTTGGGTGCCGGGGCGGCTGAAGGCGAGGGGGCGGGGCCGACCTGGCGCCGGGCGCGCGGTTGGCCCGTGCCCATCCAGGCCGCCTCGCGCACCGCCCGGCCGAGGGCGTCCTTGGGGTGGCGGGCGGCCACGGCCACGTCGTTGACGTCCTGGCCCACGGGGAGCTGGACCCGGAAGCACTCGACGCCTTCGGCCATGAGCCCCTCGGCCAGGGACTCGGCCGCCCGGTCGCCGGCCGGGTCGTGGTCGTAGGCGATGAGGGCGCGGGTGACCCCGTGCGCGCCGAAGGCCGCGTGGTGGGCCGGGGTGAACCCGGCGGTGCCGTAGGCGGTGGTGACGTTGGGGAAGCCCCAGCACCACAGGGTCAGCGCGTCGAGGAGCGACTCGGTGACGATCACCTCGCCGCCGGTGAGCCCCGCCTCGTTGAAGACGCCGCGGTGGGGGCCGGGGAGGTAGAGGTGGGCGGGGTGCGCCCGGCGGGCGTCGTCGCGGAGCCGGCGGCCGTAGAGGTCGGTGACCACCCCGGCCGGATCTCGGACCGGGACGACGAGGCAGCCGGCCAGGTGCTCGTGGCCCGAGGCCCGGAACACCCCCAACCGTTCCAGGCGGCCGCGCAGCTCGGCGCCGGCCACCCGGCGCTTGTCGGGCAGGTGCAGCCCGAGCGTGCGGTTGGCGTAGCCGAGCTGGAAGGCGGTGACCGCCTCGGGGTGGTCGATCCGGCGGCGGGCCAGGTAGGCGAGGGCCTCGGGGGCGTCGGTGAGGGTGCGGTGGTAGTAGGCGACGACCTGGGCCAGCACCTCGGCGTCGCTGGCGTCGCGCTCGACCGGGGTGGGCAGGCGCCGAACGGTGGACTGGCGCGGCGGGGGGCCGCCGGCCGGCCGGGCGGCGACCGGGGCGCCGGCCCGCAGCAGCTCGACGGCGTGGCGGACGCTCACCCCCTCGGCGCGCATCACCCAGTCGATGACGGACCCGCCGGCCTGGCAGGCCCCCATGCAGTGCCAGAGGCCCTTGGCCGGGGTGACGACCAGCGAGGGGGTGTCGTCGTCGTGGAACGGGCAGCGGCCCACCAGGTCCTTGCCGGTCTGCTTCAAGGTCACCCCGGAGCGGGCGACCAGTTCGGCCAGGTCCACCTCCTCTTTCAGCCGCTCGATCACCTCGTCTCGGATGCGGGCCACGATCACCTCCAGAAAAAACTTCACTTGTCACTGTGTGGCATGATCCTATGCCATGAGATGCACTCCGAGGCAAGCATCCGGGCGGGACGTGGCACGCGTCGAACCGATCCGATCCGCAGAATGGGGGCCGCGTGACGAACAAGGAGGCCACGACATGCCCCTCGGGGAGCGGATCAAGGAGCTGCGCAAGGAGCACGGCTGGTCCCAAGGGGAGCTGGCCGAGAAGGTCGGGACCGACGCCCGCCAGATCAGCCGCTATGAGAACGGCAGGATCACGCCGTCACTCGACGCCGTGGCCCGCATGGCCGAGGTCCTCAACGTGTCGCTCGACTACCTCGTGATCGAAGGGGTCGGGCGTCGCCCGCTCCACGTCGCGGACACCGGGCTCGGTGAACGGCTCGGCGTCATCGGGGAGCTGAACACGGAGGACCGGGCGGCGTTGCTCAGCGTGCTCGACGCGCTGGTCACCAAGAGTCGCCTCAAGACCCTCACCGGCGACATCGCGTAACCCACCCGGCGGCCGGTGACTCGCGGCGCCGGCGGGCGCCGGGCCCGCCCGGTTCCCCCGGCCGTTCCCCCACCAGCGTTGGTAGGCGGGGATCGTCAGGCCAGCACCGCTGGCGCGCCGAGGTGGCCAGCGCGTCACCACCCGCCGGGGAGGGCGGTCAAGGCCGGCCGCAGGCCGCCCGGAGGGGCAGCCTTGACGGCCCGGTCAGCACCGGGCCGCACACTGGATGCGAAGCCCGCCAGGGCTTCGTGGGTGCCTCCTGCGGCCGCCGTGCCCCCGGCGCCGGCTCGAAAATGAGGAAGAATTCTTGGCACGGCTAGTGCATAGGGTGTGCTGCTCCGACACCCCAGTTGGAACCACGACGACGCCCACCACCGTCGACCCGTTCCCCCAGTCGTCCGACGACCAGCTCCCCACGACCTCCCCACGACCGCTCACCCGAGCTGCTGGACCGACACCAAGCGGCTGAGGAAGTGACCCACGGCCCGACCACAACTGCCCCACCACGCCCGGCGGCCGGGCGACGGCGGCGGCGGCGTGTCCACGCAACGGTCCACAGCAACGTCGACAGCGCCCCGCACGCCAGGCGGTGCAAGTGTGTGGCTCATCCTGCGGGCCGAGGACGGCGCCAGCGGCAGCACCGGGCCGGGACGAGCCGGTCGGGCGGCGGGCGGGCAATGGACCGGGCGGATCTCGGCGGGCATCCGGTCAATGGCGAGCGGCACCGGGTGCCGCAGGTTGCGCCGCAGGCGCAACCTGCAAGTGTGTCTCGCCCCTCTCGTCCGTTGGTGGGGCGGTCGGGATTGAGGGATGCGAGTGGGGGTCGGTCGGTCATCATTCGGTCGATGGCTGGAATGGCGATGCTGCGATGGGCCGATCGGGTCGGTCGGTGTGGGTGGGTTGGTCTGGTCGGTGGTGGTGGGGTCGGGGTTGGTCGGGGTCGTGGGTCGGCGGTTCGCCCGCCCGCTCGCTGACGGCCGGAGCGGCCCCCAGGCGGCCCGGAGCGGCGCCGTGGCCACGCGTGCGGCCACCACCGGGCGCCCTCGGCCGGGGAGCGGGCCTCTCGAAGGCGTCCGCCAGCCGCTCTGCGGCTTCGGTGAGCGAGCCGGCCAGGTGCTCGGCGCCGGCAAGCACGCCGGCGGTGCCGGCCGGCAACCGGCCGGTCGCCGTCGCCTCCCCGGCGAGCTGCTCGAGTTGGGCGTTGAGCCGGACGAGCTGGCGGAGAAGGCCGGCGAAGGTGGCCACCCGGTGCCGGCGCTCGGAGACGGTGGGGCGCCCGCTCTCCATCGCCTGCTCCCACAGGTAACGCTGCGGCGAGACCCCGGCCCGGCGGGCCCGGCGATCCAGCTCGGCCGCCTCGTCCTCGGTGAGGCGGACCTTCATGCGGCGGTGGCGCCCGCCCGGCTGGCGGGCCCGCCGTCCCCCGGCCCACGGCCCCGACGTCCCCACGTCACTCCCCATCGCGATCCCCCGTCTGTGGCCCAGCGCAGCGACGCCACGACGTGGCGACACCGTGGAACGGTCGGGGGAAGCGCCCAGGGCGCTGGCCCTCTCCATGATCCGGCACCCGGATCATCTATCTTGCTGCACCACCCGGCCGGCTTGGTATCGAGCGCGGCCCGGCCGGGCGCCGGGAGGTGGCGCCGGCGGCCGGGGGGTGGGGCGCTACCCGCCCGCCGTGGTCCCGGCCTCCGGCGGGTAGGCCCGCCACTCCCGCCCCGGCCCCACGACGGCGGCGAAGGAAGCCACCTCGTCGCCGCCGGCGAACAGGTGCAGGCCCATCATGGGGCCGCAGTCGGGGTCGCCGGCGGCGAGCACCACCCCGGTGAGCCCGTCGTCGTCGGGGTCGATAGCGACCCACACCTCGGCCATCCCCCGGTCGACCCCGGCCACGATGCGCGGCCGTCCTCGTCGGTGACCACGAGCCGGCGGGTGCGGACCTCCCCGGCACGGACCACGCCGCCGGCCGAGGGGACGGCCGGAGGGTCCGGGGGGCCGGGTGCTGCGGTGTCGGTCATGTCGCCTCCGGCGGGTCGGGGTGGCGGGTGCCGGGCGGCCGTGGGGAGGTGGCGCCGGCGCCGGGCGCCGGGGGTGGGGCAGTCACCGGGGCAGTCCCCGGCCGGTCAGCCGGCCTCGTCCAGGCGGGCGTCGATGGCCGGGCCGGACACGGCGGCCCGCCAAGGACCGGCACCCTCCCGCCACGGAGTCGCGTCGTCCCGCCACACGGTGAACACGGCCACCTCGTCGCCCCTCGCGCACAGGTGGACGCCGATCGAGGGACCGAACTCGGGGTCGTCGCCGGCCGAGATGTCGACCATCGTCTCCTCGCCGTCAGGGCAGCCGGCCACGAGCACCTGCAAGGTGGCCTGTCCCCGGTCGACGGTGGCCACGATGCGCTCCTCCCCCACCTCGTCCACGACCACGAGCCGGCGGGTGCGGACCTCCTCGGTGGCCACGGCGCCGGTCACAGCCGGGCGCTCCCCCGTCGAACGGGCCGGGTCGGTCGGTGCCGGTCCGGGAAGTTCACCGTCCATGTCGCCTCCCTTCGGGCACCGGCCGCGGCGGCGCCGAGGGGACAGTACCCATCGTCTATGGACCCATAGTCATAGCCGGCATCAACTGGCGACGCAATGGGCACCACCCCGTCCCCCTTCCCCGCCGCACAGGAGCTGGGCGCACGGGTGCGCCACCAGCGCACTGTCCTCGGCTGGTCGCTCGAACGCCTGGCCGAGGAGGCTGACCTGCACTGGACCTACGTGGGCTCGGTCGAGCGGGGCGAACGCAACGTCAGCCTGCGGAACATCTTGAAGCTGGCTGGGGCGCTCGACGTCGATCCCGGCACGCTGCTGGCCAGGTTGCGGTCATAGGGTCGGAGGATGCCGGCGAAGCTGACCAGATGGCTTGAACAGAAGTTCGGCTCTCTTGCCGAGGCGGAACCTCCGCACCGAACGTCATTCCACGTTGGCGATCGCTTTTACGATCGCACCGCCAAGAAGGAGTTCGTAATCATCAGGTTTGACGTAGAGGCGCTTCCCTATCTTGGCCTAGCAAGAAATGCAGTATTGCAATCCACTGATAGCAAAGATCACCAATCAGTGCCCGAAGTGGAACTGCTTCAGGAGAAGTATTCTCGTATCCTAATGCGTTAGCAGTGCACCAAAAACCATTACCAGAATAAACGCCGTACCCATTGCGATGGCCAGCATTCTCAGCCACCTGGGGAGCCGGGCACCTCGCCGTTGAGCTTCCTGCAACAACCACATCCGTTGCCCAACCCCAACAGGCGTCGTCGGGTTTACATCAAGCCGGCTTGGCCGGTCAAACCAGAAGATCGAAGGGAGACCAATGCGATCTCGGGAAACCTTGGGCAGATGCTGCTGTCGTCGCTGACGGTTCTTTTTCCCCCTTGACCCCATGACTACTCCCAGGCGTAGAGCCACATTAGCTCAATTCTCGTCTGATGGCTGCAAGTCAATCCAATCGTTCTTTGACAAAAGCTTGCCTACAGTTAGGATGCCTCTGGCGGGACGACACGAGAATCTCGCTTCTTCGTCCGAAGACAGCTTGACTCCCCACTCTCCGCTCCCGTGTCTCTTGTCAGCCATGACACGAACACGATGACGGCCAGTGCTAACACTATGGCGTTGAGTTTCACCCGATTTTACGGTTCCCACAACCTTGTCATCTATGACGATCTCATAGCTGACAAGTCGGTCTCTCCAGGCTGACCTCTCTCGGGCAATGGAAATCGTTGCCGACATCCCAGTCATCTCCGTCCCGTACGAGCTTATGGGCTGGGCGGGCCGGGTGGTTCAGTCCAATTTCCGGTCACCCCGGCAGCTATCCCGCATCCAAAGAATCCAATTGCAGCACCGGCAATGGCCCCTCCGAAGCCAAAGAGGCCCCCGATCTCCCCGCCGGTTGCTCCACACGTGGCCGCAGATCCAAGTACATCAGCGGTTCGTGCTACCGCTCCAAATCCTGTCAGTTTGCGGCCTCCATTGTTTGTTCCAGCGTCCGAAGATGGAGGATAGATCGGTCCCATCGTCGCTGGGTCTATCGGCCCTTCTTCGCTCCTTTGCTCCGCATTTCTATCTTCCTGGAGCTGTTGCTGATTGGCAACTACAGCTCTCAGGAACGCCGTGAACTCTGCCATCGCTTGAAGGAATTGGGCGACAACGTTTGTCGGTGCACCGGAGGCCGATTCGCCCGGCGCGTCCGAAGCCACGGGAGTGCCGTAAGCGTCGTCGAACCCTCGCGCCGCGTGGGTTGTACACGGCCCGTCGTTGGTGCACCACTTACTCCCGCAGTGGTCACCCGATGTGCCGTTGTGGGAGCGATGTCCGACACTCCCCCCGCACTCGTAGGCGTACTTCGTCCCTTGGTATGTGTGCCATGTTGTGTGGACCCAGTACCACTCCAACCCCAAGGGGTCCGTCTCGTTCAGCGGGTCCCCACCACCGAACGCGTAGGGCTGGTGGGTCGATGTGAGCTCAGGGTCGACCGAGAGGAACTCGGCCGCCTTCGGTGTGTAGTAGCGATTGACCATGTAGTCGAGCCCCGAGCTTGTCGAGTACGTGCCCTGGAAGCCGAAAACGCGAGCGCCCGACGCGTGGCCGGGCC
>JBOGGH010000145.1:0-6425 GCA_050743905.1 Acidimicrobiales bacterium | reverse complement strand
CTTCCGCGTCTGCGTCGAGGCCTGGGCGACCGAGGTGGCGCGCCGCCACGGGGACGACCTCACGCGCGAGATCCAGGCCGAGGCGTGGGAGACCATCGTCCTGCCCCAGCTCGGGCAGATGCTGAGGGAGTGGACGGCGGCCACGGACGACGAGGCCGAGGTGCTCGTCGCGGAGGTGGCCGCCGAGGTGGCGGCGCGCAAGGTGGACGGGGGCGTGGTCACCGCCAACCCGTTCCGGGCCGGGCGCACCGGCGCCGACCGTCCGAAGGAGGCGCTGGTGCAGTGGGCCCTGGGCAGCCACGAGTACCTGCTCACGGCGATCGAGGGCTGGGCGGGGGACATCGTCATCCGCTACGGGCTCGACGCCATGTTCGACATCCAGTGGGACCTGTGGAGCGAGCAGGTGCTCCCGGCGGTGCGCGACCTCAAGGGGCGGTGGATGAGGGTCGGGGACGGCACGGTGGAGGCGTTCATGAAGGACATCCAGGTGGACGCCTCCTCCTTCCCCGGCAAGGCGTTCGAGCTGACGTTCGAGATGCCGGAGCCCGACATCGGCATCATGACGTTCAACAAGTGCGTCCAGGTGGACCAGTGGGAGTCCATGGGGCGGCCCGACATCGCGGAGAAGTCTTCCCACGTGACCTGTCCCGCCTCGATCATCGAGACGGCCAAGATGTACAACCCCAACATGAAGGTCGAGATCCTGGCCATCCCCCCGAGGGCCAGCCGGGAGCACGTCTGCTGCCGGTGGCGGCTGTCGATGCGCGACGAGGCCGACCCGGAGTACGTGCGCCCGCCGTCTGATGGACAAGGCCCCTGACCCGCCCTCGGTCGATCTCGATCAGCTCCCGGTGATGCGCTGTGCCCGATGCCCGGTGACGTGTGCCCGATGCTGGGCACTGCTCGGTGAGGGACTCGACGTCCCCTCGGCGCGCCCTACGCCGCAGAAGCCTTGACAGGGCAGATGCCGGAGACCTTGGCGTCTCCCCGGACCGGACTTGCACCGGCTGGCGGCCGTGAGCTTGTCGCTCGGTTACGCCATGGGGCTGTCTCCGTCCTCACGGCGCCCGAGCTGCTGGACGCACGTCTCCACTTGTCGCCGTACGAGACCACCTTCGACCGGCAGCCGCCATTGCACGAACACGTTTCCCCCGCTCACAGCGCCGCTGATCCTGCTGACACCGTCGAAGGCGATGCACCAGCGTGGCAGTGGTAACCGATAGCACGACTATTCGGGACTCGCCTCGAAGGCACGCATCCACGCGCGCCCGTCGTCGCAGAATGCCCCTGTGCCCGGCGGCATGGCCAGCACCTCCGCCTACGGCCTCACCGCCAGACGGAGCACGTTCACCCGGGGAGGGACCAACCACCATCAGGCGACCTGGCGGTCCTCACCTGTCATTGCACGCACACGTCTCCGCTGGTCACGGGCTCGCCTATCCCCCTCAGCCCGTTGAGAACGGCGCTGCGAAGAGGCCCGGGAAATCGGTAGCGCAGACGGTGGTCTACGCGCTCCCCGAGTGATACGTACAATTCAAACGCCCCGCAGATGTACACTGGCGGCCATGGATGTCGCCGTGAGCAACCTCAGGGCCCACCTCAGCGAGTGGGTCGACCGCGCCCGGGCCGGAGAGGAGATCCTCGTGACCGACCGCGGAGTACCTGTCGCTCGCCTCCTCGGCGTAGACACCGCTCCCCTGCTCGAACGACTCGTCGCCGAGGGCGTCATTGGCCGAGCTGGCCGGAAACCGCGTCCCAAGGCCACCGGCCATCGCCGGGTCCAGGCGAGGCGCTCGGTGGCGGAACTGGTCAGCGAGCAGCGCCGCTGACCTGACGTGACCCTCGTCTACTTCGACTCAAGCGCGCTCGTGAAACTCGTTGTCGACGAAGAAGGCAGCGACGTCGCTGCTGCCCTGTGGGATGGGTGCGACGCCGCCGTGTCAAGCCGCCTCGCGTACCCAGAGGTTCGAGCCGCTCTCGCGTCGGCGGCCTGTGATCGCCGAATCGACGTTCGTTTCCTCCGGACCGCCCAAGAGGACTGGGAGACGTTCTGGTCGGCAACCCGACCAGTGGAGCTCACGGTTACGGTCGAGCGCGATGCTGGCCGGCTGGCCGACACGCATGCTCTCGGCGGCGCCGACGCCGTCCACCTGGCCAGCGCCCTCGCCCTTGGACTGCCGGATCTTGTCGTGGCCGCGTGGGATCGAAGACTCCGAGAAGGAGTAATCTCCGCCGGTCTCCGTGTCGCTCCGGCCTGACGAGTCGCACTCCTCACCACCGCGACCGCCCGGCGGATCATGGTGACGCCCGCGAACTTGAATCTTGGACAATGTATGAAGTGGGCCGTAGGCACCCGTATTCGAACTGGCTGGACGTGCGAAAGCGGCTCCTCTCGCTCCATCCGAGCAGGTGCTGAGGAGAGGGACGAGAGGCGCGTGACGGTGTATCACAGTGAACACTCGTGTGATACACTTGATCCATGCGAAGCCTTCGGCTTGATCCCGACCTCGACAAGAAGGTGCGTCGCGCGGCGGCAGCGAAGGGCGAGTCCGTATCCGAATTCCTCCGCCGGGCTGCGGCAGAGCGAGCCGACGAGACGCTGGCCGGCCACCCGAGCGAGCGTTTCGCCGACGTGTCCGGGGTGGTCCACGGCGGTGGGGGCAGAGCTCGCCGGACCGGTGCCGCCTTCAGCGAGTCGCTGGCGGAGGACCGCAGGAGTCGGTGACGCTCGCCGACGCAGGGCCGCTCATCGCGATCATCGATGCCGACGAGCCCGATCACACTTCGTGCGTGGATGCGCTCGATCAGCTGACCCTCCCGCTCGTCACGACTTGGCCGGCGTTCACCGAAGCGATGTACCTGCTCGCTCGCGCCGGCGGCATTCGAGCTCAGCAAGCGCTCTGGCGCCTCGTGTCGACTGGCCGTCTCGTTGTCGCGGACCTCTCGCCATCCGCCGTCGACCGGAGCGCTCGGTTGATGGACCAGTATGCGGATCGACCGATGGACCTGGCTGATGCCACCCTCGTGGCGCTGGCAGAGGAGCGCGGTGACCGACGGATCTTCACCCTCGATACCGACTTCCAGATCTATCGGTTCCGAGGGCGGCAGCGTTTCGAGACGATCCCGACGCTATAACCGCCCAAGCCGGTTCGAGTCCGCCAGGGACTGCCCGCGGGCCGACCGAGATGACCAGCAACGATTCCGCGAAATTCCAGGTGGTCCCTGCTTCCAACAATACGAACCGCGCACTGATCATCGCTGGCCCCGTGATCGGTCTCGACCGACGGTGATCTTCGGACCGGCTTGCGAGACCCCACATCCCGACAGATTTCGAGCGAGTCGAGGCCCGCGCTCGGGACCGGTCACTTGCTCGCCCGGGCGATGTGGCAAGTGGTTCGGACCATGACCACCCCGTCTGCCGACTGGGCCAGCTTGCCGGCCAGCACCACGCCCACGTGAACCTGCTCGTCGTGGGTGAGGCCGGACACCTGAGGGCCAAAGGGCGTGCCGAGCAACGCTGAGACGGCGTCGTCCATAGACGACCAGACGGCATCGATGCTGGCCGTCTCCACCTCCACGTCACACCATCCGGCATCAGTCAATGCAGCCGACAAGTCCGACATACGCACGGTATAGCTCTCCGGGTTGAACGCACCCGGGTAGGGCTCTTCAAGGCCGAGCTCGCGCAGGGTCTCAGCAATGGGTCCGAACAAACCCAGGGGGTGTTCGGTCGCCCACACCGAAAGGACGACCAGCCCGCCAGGACGCGTCACCCGAAGCATCTCGACCAGGGCACCGTGGCGGTCCGGAAAGAATTGGAGCCCTTGTTGGCAGAGCACCACGTCGAAGCTGTCGTCGGCGGCATCCAGGGCCGAGGCCGAGCACTCCCGGTACTCGATTGGTGCCCAGCCCGGCTCCGCCCCTTTGGCCGCTGCCCGAACCAGCATGGGCCCGCTTATGTCGCTGGCTACCACAAGCCCGCCCGGACCGATCGCCGCGGCGACCAACCGGGCCACGGGGCCCAGTCCGCTGGCCACGTCCAACACCCGCTGCCCTGGCCGCGGCTGTGCCCGCTGTAGCAAGTCCCTGGCCCAGGGCTCGAAGATCTGGGCCAGCATGAACCGGTCGTATCCGTCGGGCACGGACGAAGCGGTGAAACCCCGGCTCCGCCCGTCACTGCTTGACTCGCTCATGGGATCCGAGTATTCCAGCCAACACGCCTTCCAGTGTTCGCGTCACCGACGACAGCGTGAACAAACTGAACCATCACCGACATGCCTGAAGAGAATCCTCGAAGAGCTACCACCGGACCCAGATCCCTGATGCCAGGACGCAGATCCCCGCTCGGCGCTTTCCGGTTCGTATGACGTGAACCACGATCTGCGTTCTTGCTGGTCACGTAAGCGAGTGGGCGCTGAGGGACTCGAACCCCCGGCCTGCTGGTTGTAAGCCAGCTGCTCTGACCATCTGAGCTAAGCGCCCGCCCGGCCACGGGCACGCCGGGCTCCTACGGCCACGGCTGCCGGCGACCCGCAGGACCCGCAACCGGCGCGGACCCTTGCGACGTGTCGGTGAGGGTCAAGCGTAGGGCAACGGCGAGCCCAGCACGTCACCCACGCCGATGCCGCCGCACGCCCCCGCCGCCGGCTCGGCGACGGTCAGCGCGGCCGGATGCTGAACTTGGGCATCGGGCGGCGCTGGCGGAGCTGCCGGCGCCACTCCTCGAGGAACCCTTTCAAAGTCCTCATGCCGCAGCTCGGCAACACCGGGCCCCCCGCGGACAGCGACCGCAGCCCGTCCACTACCATGGGCAGGCTGTACCCCTGCGTCTGGCAGGTGGCCGCCGCCGCCTCCACCACGTACGGCGGCACGTCGGGGGGCAGGCTGAGGGCTGTCGCCAGCCACGCCGTGTACGGCAGGGCCCACTGCGGGAGGTCCCCCCGCGCCCCGAGCACCGAGAGGGCCTGCAGCACCTCCCCCACCGAGTAGTCCAGGGTGAGGTCGTCGAACCGCGTCCCCTCCTGCAAGCTCATAGGGAACAACGTAGCCCGGCCGCACCACTCATTCGCGGAATTCGTGCCCCGCGGTCATCCGGCCTTTTGACATAGCAGTTGCTGGAGCAGCTCCGGGGTGGCCGCGGCCACGGGCCGGCGCGGTCCGTCGTCGCGGACCACGAGCTCGGCCCCGTCCAGCTCCCCCGTGGCCGCGCCGGCCTCGGTGCAGACGAGCAGGCCGCCCAGGTAGTCCCACCCCCTCAGGGACGAGCCGCCCACCGCGAGGTAGGCATCGAGCGCGCCGGCGGCCACCGCGCAGTGGTCGAGCGCCGCCGACCCGAGCGCCCGGAACTGCGCCCAGCCCGGCCCCGGCCCGGGCAGCCCCGAGACGCCCACCACGGCGTCCTCCAGGCGGCTGCAGGCCGAGGGCCCGACGGCCCGGCCGTCGCGCCAGGCACCGCCCCCGCGGATCGCCTCGAACCGCTCGCCGCTCGCCTGGTTCTCCACCAGTGCCACGCGGGGGCCCTCGCCGTCCAGCACGCAGAGGCTCGTGGCGAACCACGGGATGCCGTGCGCGGCGTTGGTGGAGCCGTCCACCGGGTCGAGGACCACGAGGAGGTCGTGCGCCGCGCCGTCCGGCGGCTGCGTGGTCCCCGACTCCTCCGAGAGCACCGCCAGGCCGGCCCCGTGGAGCACCGGCAGCGCCGCCGCGTCGGCCACCAGGTCGAGCGCGTACTGCCCCGGCCGCCGGCCCGGCCGCCGGAGATCGTCCACCTCGGTGAGCGCCGAGCGCACGGCCTGCGAGGCCTCCGAGAGCACCGCGAGCAGGGCCTCGTCGTCCATCCGGCGACCCTACCCCCGTGCCCGGCGTGCAGGGGGCCCCACTAGGCTGCGACCGTGGCAGCGATCGACGTGGCGGGGTACGTCGCCGACCTCAAGGACCACTCGGTCGACCACGGCTTCCACGTGCACGACGAGCGCCACTTCGTGGAGACGTACTCCCTCCGGCAGGTCTGGGAGGTGGATCTCCACCCGGAGGAGGGCTGCGGCGGCCCGCTCGACCTCCACCTCGCCCTCGACGTGGACCCCCGGGTCCTCCTGTCGTTCGAGGACGTGGTCATGGGCCTCGGCGAGGACGACGAGCCGCCGGACGACTTCCACTTCCCGCTCACCTTCACGTGGGCGCTCCCCCCGCTGCCGAACGGGCCGGACCTCCTCCGCCTGGCCATCGACCTCGCCGGGGTGGGCGGCATCGAGCTGCCGCTCGAGGTCTCGGCCATCGACTCGTTCGCCTCCGCCACGGACGGCTCCGAGCGCCGGCTCACCATTGTCGCCCGCAACCCGGTGTCCCTGGCGCGGGTGCTGGCCGGCGAGGAGCTGCTCTGCGACATCTTCGACCGCTGCCTGGCCGTCAGCCGGTACCTGCTCGAC
>JBOGGH010000144.1:0-6458 GCA_050743905.1 Acidimicrobiales bacterium | reverse complement strand
CCACCACGCGGCCGGCGTCCGGGCCGAGCAGCGCCCGGGCCCGCGCCAGCGCCTCGGCGGACCACGCCGGTCCCTCCGGGTGGGCCTGGAGCGAGGCAGCGGCGCCGTCGTCGCCGGTGAGCGCCCGCGCCAGCGCCGGGGCGTCGCCCGGACGGGCCGGGAGCGACACCGCCGCGTGGCGGGTGAGCGAGGTGGTGCTCGGGGTGAGCTCCACCAGCGAGGTGCCCCCCTCCACGGCGGCGTGCCGGAGCCGGAGGAACAGCACGGGGACCTCCTCGCGCAGGTCGCCGGCCAGCAGCACCACCGTGTCCGCCGCGCACGCCTCGTCGATCGTGGCCGGGGGGAGCGACAGCACCAGCTCGGCCGGCAGGCCGTCGCCGAGCTGGGCGTCCACCGAGTCCGTGCCCAGCACGCCCTTGGCCACCTTGGCCCAGGCGTAGGCGCCCTCGTTGGTGAGGCGGGCGCCGCCTATGAGCGCCACCGCCCCGGAGCCGCCGGCGTCGCGGGCGGCGGCCAGCCCGTCGGCCGCCGCCGCCAGGGCCTCGCCCCAGCTCGCCGCCACCAGCTCGCCGTCCTTGCGCACCATCGGCTCGGTGAGGCGGCCGCCGTCACCGTTGACCGACTCGAGCACGAACCGCCCCTTGTCGCAGAGCCAGCCCTGGTTGACCGGGTCGGCGTCGATCCCCAGCAGGCGGGTGAGCCGGTTGGCCGACGACTGCACGGCCACCCGGCAGCCGAGGGCGCAGGTGGTGCACGTCGACTCCACCTGGTCGAGGTCCCACGGGCGGGCGGTGAACCGGTACGGGGTGGCGGTGAGCGCGCCCACCGGGCAGATCTGCACGGTGTTCCCGCTGAAGTAGGACGTGAACGGCTCGCCCGGGAAGGTGGCCACCTCCACCCGCTCCCCGCGCCCGGCGAAGTCGATCTGGGCCTCGCCGGCCACCTCCTCGGCGAACCGGGTGCAGCGGGCGCACTGGATGCAGCGCTCGCGGTCGAGCAGCACCAGCTCAGAGATGGCCACCGGCTTCTCGAAGTGCCGCTTCTCCTCCACGAACCGGCTCTCGCCCGGGCCGTAGGCGAGGGTCTGGTCCTGGAGCGGGCACTCGCCGCCCTTGTCGCAGATCGGGCAGTCCAGCGGGTGGTTGACCAGCAGCAACTCGAGCACCCCGTCCTGGGCCTTCTTCACCTTGTCCGAGGTGGTGCCCACCTCCATCCCCTCGGTGACCGCGATGAAGCATGCCGGCTGGAGGGTGGCGCCGCGGGGGCCGCTCACCTCCACCAGGCACATCCGGCACATGCCCACCGGCTTCATCCGCGGGTGGTAGCAGAACCGCGGGATGTAGGTCCCCGCCCGCTCGGCCGCGCTGATCAGCACCTCGCCCGGCCGCGCCGTGGCCGGCCGGCCGTCGAGCGTGAAGGGCACGCCGGGCTCCGGGGGCGCGGGGGCGCCCGCCGGCGCGGCGGTGGGCCCGCTCGGCGGCGAGGTCACCTGGTCAGCCATACGGGCAGCCGCCTTCCTTCACGTGGAGGAGGAACTCGTCCCGGAACATCTCGATGGCCGAGTGGATCGACGACGGGATCGACGGCCCGAGCACGCAGATCGTCGTCTGCTGCGGCGGCCACTGCAAGCCCGGCGAGATGTTGTCGCTCACGTCCAGGAGGAGGTCCAGGTCCTCCTCCCGGCCGCCGCCCAGCTCGATGCGGTGCAGCACGCGCTCGAGCCACCCCGAGCCCTCGCGGCACGGGGTGCACTGCCCGCACGACTCGCGGGCGAAGAACTTGGTGATCCGCCAGGCGGCGCGCACCGTGCAGGTGCCGGTGGCCATGACGGTGATCGCCCCCGAGCCCAGCATGGAGCCCGCCTCCCCGACCTCGTCCTGGCCGAGCGGGAGGTCGAGCCGGTCCGGCCCGAACCACGGCGCCGAGACGCCGCCGGGGATGAACGCCTTCACGCCGCGGCCGCCGGTGACGCCGCCGCCGAGCACCGGGGCGTAGACGAGGTCGCGGAAGGTGGTCTTCACCATCTCCACCTCGTAGGTGCCCGGGCGGTGCACGTGGCCCGACAGGGCGAACAGCCGCGTCCCGGCCGACCGCCCCTCGCCCAGGCCGGCGAAGGCGGCCCCGCCGTGGAGGACGATCCACGGCAGGTTGGACATGGTCTCCACGTTGTTCACCACGGTGGGCTGGCCGTAGAGGCCGATGGAGGCGGGGAAGAACGGGGGCTTGATGCGGGGGAACCCCCGCTTGCCCTCGAGCGACTCCAGCAGCGCCGTCTCCTCGCCGCAGATGTAGGCGCCGGCCCCGGGGTGGACCACCACGTCGATCGAGAACCCCGACCCGAAGATGTCCGCCCCCACCGCGCCGTGCTCGTAGGCCTCGTTCAGCGCCGCCTGGAGGCGCTCGAGCCCGAGGGCGAACTCGCCGCGCAGGTAGATGAAGGCCTGGCTCACCTGGAGCGCGTAGGCGGCGATCAGCACGCCCTCGACGAGCTGGTGCGGGTCCCGCTCGAGGAGCAGGTGGTCCTTGAAGGTGGCCGGCTCGCTCTCGTCGCCGTTGACCACGAGGTAGGTGACCGGGTCCTTGCGCAGCATCGACCACTTCCGTCCGGCCGGAAAGCCGGCGCCGCCCCGCCCGAGCAGGCTGGCCGTGTCCACCTCGGCGGCCACCACCTCCGGCGTCATGGTGAGCGCCTTGCGGAGGCCCTCGTAGCCGCCGGTGGCCAGGAACCGCTCCAGCGTGTACGAGTCCTCGTGGTCCAGGCGGGCGGTGACGATGCGCGGCGCCTCGGTGATCGCCATCAGGCCCCACCCCCCTGAGACGGCCCCCCGGCCTCGGCTGCCACCCGGGCCGCCTGCTGCCCGGCCACGGCGGCCCGCTCGGCCGCCACCTGCGCCCGGTCGGCCCGGAGGCCCACCGACCGCCGCACCCGCACCAGGGTCCCGTGGGGCGGGACCGTGCCGGCCATGCGCCCGGCCCGCAGGTCCCCGATCAGGGCGTCGAAGCTCTCCGGGGAGTGGCCGCCCACGTAGCGGTGGTTCACCTGCACGCAAGGGACCTGGTCGCAGCCGGCCAGGCACTCCGCCTCCTCCAGGGTGACGGTGCCGTCGGCCGTGGTGCCCCCGGCCCGGACGCCCAGGTGCTCCTCGGCGTGCTCGAGCAGCTCCAGCGCCCCGCCCAGGAGGCAGGCGATGTTGGTGCAGACCGACACCAGGTAGGTGCCCACCGGCTCGGTGTGGAGCATGTCGTAGAAGGTGGCCGTGCCCCGCACCTCGGCCGGGGTCACGCCCAGCAGCCCGGCGATCTCCTCCATGGCCTCCGGCCGCAGCCAGCCGTCCTGCTCCTGGGCCAGGTGGCAGAGGGGGATGAGCGCCGAGCGCGGCTCGGGGTAGAGCGCCACCACCTCCTCGGCGCGGGCGCGCACGTCCGGGCGGAGGTGGCTCACCGGTCCACCTCGCCCATGACCGGGTCGACCGAGGAGATGACGGCCACGGCGTCCGCCACCAGGCCGCCACGGAGCAGGAGCGGCACCGTCTGCAGGTTGACGAAGCTCGGCCCGCGGATGTGCATGCGGTAGGGCTTGGAGGTGCCGTCGGACACCAGGTAGCAGCCGAGCTCGCCGCGGGGGGACTCGATGGCCACGTAGACCTCGCCCTCGGGCACGCGGAAGCCCTCGGTGAACACCTTGAAGTGGTGGATGAGCGCCTCCATCGACTCGTTGATCCGGGCGCGGGGCGGCGGGGTGACCTTGCGGTCCTGCACGCGGTAGTCGCCCGGCGGCATGCGCTCCACGATCTGGCGGATGATCCGGATCGACTCGCGGATCTCGTTGAGGCGGATGGAGTACCGGTCGAAGTTGTCCCCGTAGGTGCCCACGATCACGTCGAAGTCGAGCTGGTCGTAGTCGAGGTAGGGCATGGCCCGGCGGAGGTCCCAGGGCACGCCGGTGGAGCGCAGGATGGGGCCGGTGGCCGACAGCGCCAGCGCCGTCTCCGCCGAGAGGCTGCCCACCCCCTCGGTCCGCTCGCGGAAGATCGGCTGGCCGGTGAGGAGCTCGTCGTACTCGTAGGTGCGGGCGAGCACCGTCTCGCAGACGACCTGCACGTCGTCCTCCCAGCCGTCGGGGAGGTCGGCGGCCACGCCGCCCGGCCGGATGTAGTTGTGGTTCATCCGCAGGCCGGTCGTCTTCTCGAAGAAGGAGAGCACCATCTCGCGCTCGCGGAAGCCGTAGATCATCATCGAGGTGGACCCGAGGTCCATCCCGTTGGTGGCCATCCACATGAGGTGGGACGAGACCCGCTGGAGCTCGGACATGAGCATCCGGATCCAGACCGCCCGCGGCGGGAGCTCCACGTCGAGCAGCGCCTCGGTGGCCATGGCGAACACCAGCTCGTTGTTGAGCGGGGAGAGGTAGTCCATCCGGGTGACGTTGGTCCCGCCCTGGACGTAGGTGAGCTCCTCGCCGGTCTTCTCCATGCCGGTGTGGAGGTAGCCCACGACCGGCTTGGTGCGCAGCACCGTCTCCCCGTCCAGCTCCAGCATAAGTCGCAGCACCCCGTGGGTGGACGGGTGCTGGGGCCCCATGTTCACGATCATGGTCTCGTCGTCGCGGCGCTCGACGTCGATGTCGCCGGGGTCCAGGACCCCGCCCTCGGGCAGCCGGAGCACGGCGCCCACCTCGCGGCGCAGCTCGCCGGCGCCGGTCTCCCCGCGGGGCGCCAGCTCCTGCGCCCCCTCGGACGTCTCGGCCACCCGCGCCGCCGTGCGCACCCCGCCGCCGTGGTCCTCCGCGCTCATCGGGGCCCCGGGGCCTCCTTGAACTGCACCGGCACCCGGCCCACCCCGTAGTCCTTCCGCAGCGGGTGGCCCTCCCAGTCCTCGGGCATGAGGATGCGGGTGAGGTCCGGGTGGCCGGCGAAGGCCACCCCCATCAGGTCGTAGGCCTCGCGCTCCATGGCCTCCACGCCCGGGTAGACGTCCACCACGGACGCCACCACCGGATCGGCCTCGGGGACCTGGACCCGCACCCGCACCCGCCGCTTCTGAGACAGCGACAGCAGGTTCACCACCACCTCGAACCGCTCGGGCGCCACGCCGTCCGGCAGGGCGCGGCCGGGGTGGGCGAGGTAGTCCACGGCGCAGAGGTCCGAGCACAGCTCGAACCCCCCGTCACGGTAGGCGGCCACCAGCTCGTGGTAGCGATCCCGGGGCGGGAAGGCCACCTCGTGCGTGCGTCGCCCGGCCGCCCGCGGCACCTCGGGGAGGACCACGGTCATCGCGGGGTGGCCAGCCGGACGGCGTCGGGCACCTCGGGGACGAAGCCGGTGGTGCGCTCGGCCACCGGGAGCCGGGTGGGTCGGCGGGTGATGGCGCCGGTGCGGATCTTCTCGTGGAGGGTGAGGATGGCGTGGAGCAGCGTCTCCGGCGAGGGCGGGCAGCCGGGGGCGTAGACGTCCACCGGCACGATCTGGTCGACGCCCTGCACGATGGCGTAGTTGTTGAACATGCCGCCGGTGGAGGCGCACACCCCCATGGAGATGACCCACTTGGGCTCCATCATCTGGTCGTAGACCTGGCGGAGCACCGGGGCCATCTTCTGCGAGACGCGGCCGGCCACGATCATGAGGTCCGCCTGCCGGGGCGACGCCCGGAACACCTCCATGCCGAGCCGGCTGATGTCGTAGTCGGCGGCGCCCACGGCCATCATCTCGATGGCGCAGCAGGCCAGGCCGAAGGTGGCCGGCCATACGCTGTTGCGGCGCGCCCACTTCACCAGATCCTCGATCCGCCCGGTGAGGAAGTTGTGCTGGAGGTCCTCGAGGCCCACCGCCGGGCCCCCTAGGCCGCCCGGTCCGGGGACTCGGGCTCGGGTGCCGCGGTGATCCGGGCGATGGTGGACTCGGACGTGCGCGTCTGCAGTCCCCGCTGCAGCCGGCGCGCCGGCCCCCAGCTCAGCGCGCCGTTGCTCACCAGGTAGAGGAAGGCCACGAAGACCACCAGGGCGAACACCAGGACCTCGACGAGGCCGAACACCCGGAGCTGGCGGAAGTCGACCGCCCAGGGGTAGAGGAACACCACCTCGATGTCGAAGATGATGAAGATCATCGCCACCAGGTAGAAGCGCACCGGGAACCGCTGGGGGGGCTCGCGGTCGGGCACGATGCCGCACTCGTACGGCGCGTTCTTGGACGAGGTGGGCTTCTTGCGCGGGGCCAGGAACGCCGACGCCATCAGCGACGCGGCCACGAAGATGCCGCCGAGCACGATGAGCAGGAAGATCGGGAGGTACTGGTCCACTGCTTCGCGGTTCTACCACGGCGCCCTTTCCCCAGGCACATCCGGCGCGGGGCGCTCCGCAGGCTGCCGCTGGCTGCCCGGCCGGGCACCCCGGCGCCTACGATCGGCACGTGGCCGCCGCCCCCCATGACACAGCGCCGGCACCCCCGCCGCGAGCCCCGACC
>JBOGGH010000143.1:0-6494 GCA_050743905.1 Acidimicrobiales bacterium | reverse complement strand
CGGGCTACCTCGCCGCGCAGTGGTCGGTGGCCGGCGCGGCCGTCGCCGGGGCCCTGGACGACCCGGACCGGTCCGCCCGCACGGTGGGCGGCATGTTCGGGGAGCAGCCCTTCGAGTCGCTCGTCGGCCGCCTCCTCTGCGCCGACACGCTCTTCCACACGTGGGACCTCGCCCGGGCCACGGGCCAGGACGAGCACCTCGACGAGGGCGCGGTGGCGGCGGCCATGACGTTCCTCGAGCCCATCGACGAGACGATCCGCCGTCCGGGCGGGTTCGCGCCCAAGCTGCCGCCGCCCCCCGGTGCCGACGCCCAGGTGCGCCTCCTCTGCTTCGGCGGTCGCCAGACCGCCAAGTGACCTTCGGCCCTACGATTTTGACCTGTGGATCCGTAGTGTCGCACCATGGATCAGGCGGCGGCGATCCCGACCGAGGAGTGCTGGCGCCTCCTGGGGACCGCAGAGGTGGGGCGGCTTGCGCTCTCGGTGGACGCGCTCCCGGCGGTGCTCCCGGTGCGCTACGTGGTGGACGGCCGCGAGGTGACGGTCTGCCTGGGTGAGCTGCGGGTGCCGGAGCGCTCGGCCCACCAGGCCATCGTCGCCCTGGAGGTGGACGAGCTCGGCTCCCGGGACCACGCCGGCTGGTTCGTCCACGCCGTGGGCATGGCGCGGCTGGCACCCCGGGCGGCAGGCGGCGCCGGCGGGGGCAACGGCCGGTCGGCGTGGCTGGTGGCGCGGTTCACGCCCACCGTGGTGCGCGGCCACCGGCTTCGCCTGCACGCGCCGCCGGCTGCCCGGTAACGCGCCGGAGCGCCGCGATGCTCTGGCCGGACGTCACCCCCCTGCCCGACCTGGCGCACGGCCAGGCGCTGGCCGGGCCCGTCCGGCGCCGGCGGCCGCTACGTGAACCTGCTGCCGCCCTGCAACGACGCCTGCCCCGTCGGCGAGAACATCCAGGGGTGGCCGCCGACCTGCTCCTCACGTTCAACGAGGGCGGGGTGACCGGCCACCCGGACCACCACCGGGCCACCGAGGCCGCGCTGGCCGGCGTGCCGGGGCTGCCGGTGCTCGCCTGGACGGTGCCCGGCCGGTGGGCGAGGCACTCAACGCCGAGCTCGGCACGTGCTTCGCCGGCCGGGAGCCCCACGAGATCGACCTCGAGCTGGTGGTGGACCGCGGCGCGCAAGAGCGGGCCATCGCTTGCCACGTGAGCCAGGGCGCCGGCAACGCGGTGCTCGGGCTCCGCCTGGCGCTCTCGGGGAACCGGGAGGCCCGAGAGCTCCCTGTAGGCCTGCCACGCCCGGGGGCCGTAGACGCTGGCCGTGCCGCCGTCCATGAGCAGGGCCACGCTCAGGGCCTCGGCGACCTCCTCGGGGGAGGCGCCGCGCCGGGCCGCTGCCTTGGCGTGGTAGGCGATGCACCCGTCGCACTGCTTGACCACGGCCACCACCAGCGCCATGAGCTCCTTCACCCGCGCCGGGAGGACCCCCTCGGCCACGACGGCGCGGTGCAGCGCGCCGAAGCCCGCCCAGGCGTCGGGCGCCATCGCCCGCAGCTCGCGCGCCGGCTCCGCCAGCGCGTCGGCGATCTCCCGGTAGCTCTCGTGCGTCATCTCCACGGACCTCCCGTCCACGTCTCCGTCGCCCTCAGGCGAGGTGCATGAACATGCGCTCGACCGCCGGGAGCGGGTAGCCGGACTCCTCGGCCTCGTCCGGGTGCTCGATGCAGTAGGTGAGGCCGGCGGCCACCAGCTTGAAGCTGGCCCGGTCGACGGCCTTGGACACCGCGGCGAGCTGCGTGACCACGTCGCGGCACTCCCGGCCCTCGGCGAGCATCCGCTCCACGCCCTGCACCTGCCCGGCGATCCGCCGGAGCCGCTTGCGGAGGTCGTCCACCACGTCCTCGGGAAGCTCCATCGCACACCCTCCTCGCGGCACGCCACCGCACGGACGTACGGTGCCACGCACCGCCTGCCAGTGTACCCCCGGGGGTAACGGCCCCGCGCCGGTGCAGGCGGCTCGGCCGGGCGGGCCGGCGGAGGGTGCGGGCCCGGGGACGGCCCACCGGCCGGCGTGGCCGAGACGCACGTCTCCGCGCTCTTCTTCTACCGGGACCGGGTGCTGAAGGTGCGCAAGCCCGTGCACTTCGGCTTCGTGGACTTCCGCGACCTCGAAGCCCGCCGGCTCGACTGCGAGCGCGAGGTCGCGCCCCGCGGGTGAGGGGGACCCGGCCGGCCCGGCCCCTGCCCAGGTCCCCGCCTCGCCGGGGCCCGCATTGAGCGGCCGGCCCGTACCTGAGTAAGCAATTGGGCGATGCCGCGCCCCAGGACCCAGCCGGCGGGCCGACCGTGAGCGGCCCCCCGCCGCACGACGGCGCTACGTGGACGAGCCTGCCGGACGGGGGCGACGGCGGGGGCGACGGCGGGGGCGGGAGCGACGGCGCGGTCGAGGGCCCGGACGAGGGGGTGGGCGGAGCGCCCCACGCCCTGGCCGCCAGGACGGACGAGCGCCTGGCCAACGCCATGTTCTACATGCGGGCCGGGACGGCGGCGCTCGTGGCCGTGCCCCTCATCCGGTGGCGCCGGCTGCGCAGGCCGTGGCTGGCGGCCGGCGCGGTGGGGGTGGCGGCGGCACAGACCGCCTGGTACCGGCGGCGGACCCGGCGGACCCGCACCCTCCGGGACCCGGTCCTCCTCTGGGGGGACGTGTGCGGCTGCATGCTGGTCAACCTGCTCACCTCGCGGAGCGTGGACCGGGACCAGCGCAACTCCGCCCTCGTGCAGGCGGTGTCCCACAGCCTGGCCGGCGCCGGGACGGCGGGGCTCGGGGTGGGCCGGTCGCCGCAGGGCACGGCCGCCACCGGCGTGCTCATGGCGGACTGGGCGGGCTCGGTGTGGCCGTGCGTGGGGACCAAGCTGGTCTCCGACGTTCTCGGCTTCGCCATGTGGTACCTCAGCCTGGACCTGGTGGCCCGGGAGTTCCGCGACATGGCGGCGCTGGCCGAGGAGGCCCAGGCGGCGGCGCTGGCCGCCCAGGAGGAGACGGCCGAGCGCCGGCGGGACGCGGACGTGGCCCGCGAGCGGGAGCTCACCCACCGCGAGATCCACGAGCACCTGCTGCCGGTGGTGGACGCCGTGGCCGCCCGCCGCGTGGGCCAGGACCTGGCGCGGGTGGCGGTGCGGGCCGCCGGCCGGGCGCGGCGGCTCATCGTGGACGGGAGGCTCGAGCCCGAGGGCACGTTCGCCGCGCTCGTCGACGACGTGGTGGACACCTACCGGGACGCCGGGCTCCCGCTGACCACCGTGGTCCGGGTGGTGGCCGACCCCCCCGCCGAGGTGGGCGAGGCGGTGGCCGGGGCCCTGCGCGAGGCGCTGACCAACGTGCTGAAGTACGCCACGGCCGCCGAGGAGGTCGCCCTCTACGTGGAGTCGACCGAGTCAGGGGTCGAGGCGGTGGTCCGAGACTACGGCCCGGGGTTTGAGCCGGCGGACGTCCGGTCCGGCGGCGGCTTCCTCGTCACGTTCCCGGCGGTGCGGCGGCGGGGCGGGGTGGTGGAGGTGTGGTCCCGGCCGGGCGGCGGGACCAGGGTGGGCATCCGCTGGGGCGCCCCGGCGTGACGCGGCCGTGAGCAGCCACGGCCACCGCGCCGGCCCAGGGGCGACCGGTCCGGGGACCACCACGGTGGTCATCGTGGACGACCACCCGGTGGCCACCGAGGGGCTCCGCGCCCACCTGGCGGGCGCCGGCTGCGTGGTGGAGGCGGCGGTGGCGGCGGTGGAGCACGCCCCGGCGGCGGCGACCGCGCCGGGGAGCGTCACCGTCTGCGACCTCCGCCTGCCCGGCCGTTCCGGCGCGGACGCCATCGCCTACCTCGCCGGGCGCGGCGCCACCGTGCTCGCCACCTCCGGCGTGGCCACCGGGGAGGAGGTCCTGGACGCCGTGGCCGCCGGCGCCCGCGGGTTCCTGCCCAAGACCGCGCCCATGGCGTCCTTCGCCGACGCGGTGGCGGCGCTGGCCGGGGGCTCGCACCACCTGTCGCCGGCCCTCGCCCACTACCTGCGCCTCGACGTCGGGCGGCGGCCGCTCACCGAGGGGGAGGAGCTGGGGCCGGACGCCCTCGGGCTCCTGGGCGACGTGGAGCGCGGCGAGCCGCCGGGCGACGCCGCCGCCCGGCACGGGATCGGCCCCGAGCGGCTGGCCGCCTGCCTGGAGGCGGTCTGGGCGGCCGAGGTCCTCCGACGCCGGCGGTACCAGCCGACCGCCCGCGAGCAGGAGGTGCTGCGCCTGGTGGGCGACGGCCGCACCCACCGCGAGCTGGCGGCCGCCCTGCACCTCAGCGTCCACACGGTGCCGGACCTGCTGGCCGGCATCAAGTTGAAGTACCTGCTCACCCACCCGGACACGGACCCGGCCGCGCCGCCGCTCACCCTGGCCCGGCGGTGGTCCCGGGAGCTCGGCCTCTCCTGAGCCACCGGCCAAGAACCTGAATCTTTAGGGTACGCAGCCGGGGCCCGCCCCCTCTACCGTGACGGATGACCCGGCCGTTGCCGCAACGGCCCGGGCGGTCGCGTCGAGCGGAGGGTGGTGTCGAGTGCAGGTGGGACGCAGGGGGACGGGGAGCACCCGCGGGCGGTGGCTGGCCGGCGTCGTGGCCGCGGCGGCGGTGGCCGCGCCGTTGCTGGTGCCGGGGGCCGGCGCCGGTGCCGCGGCCGGACCGACCGCGGTGTCGGGCGTGTCCGTGGCGTTGTCGAACCCGGGCGCCCTGGCCAGGCAGGTGACGTACACCGTGGACCTCACCACGTCCGCCTCCGGCGCCCTCGCCGGCGGCTCGGGCATGATCACCCTTGATGCCGCGCCGGGCACCCAGCTCCCCGGAACCGCCGCCGACTACGAGATCGCCGGGGCCAGTGGCTCGGTGTCCGCGGTGGGCGTGGCCGGCAACGGGCCACGGGGCAACGGCTTCGCGGGCCAGGGGCAGGACAGCGGTCCCATCGTGAGCCTGACGGTGAAGACAGCCGTGCCGTCGGCGTCCCCCGTGGTGCTCACCGTGCACGGTGCCGACAACCCGCCGGCCGGGAGCGAGTCCATGACCGTGTGGACCTCGGCCGACCTCCAGCCGGTGGCGTCGCCCACCTACGCCGTGGTCGCCGGCACGGCCGTCTCCGACGCCAGCGTCACAGTCTCCACGCTGACCGCCGGGGTCACCGGCGCGACGTGGAAGATCGGCCTCACCACCGGCACCGACGGCGGCCTGGGCACATCCGGGCAGCTCGGTTCGGCGGCGGGCGCCGTCACCGTGGCGGCCCCCGGCGGCACGTCCTTCTCCAACCAGGCGGGCTTCTACTCGATCGAGACCGGCGCCGGGACACCGATCAGCGCCACGATCTCGCTGACAGGGACCGGGTCCACGGTCACAGTGACGCCGGTCTCGGCCCCGGTGGGCGCGTCCACCACGCTGACGCTGGTCGTCCGCGACGTGGTGAACCCGCCGCCCGGGCCGCTGGACGTCCAGATCTCGACCTCCGCCCAGCCCCAGCCGGTCACGGCGTCCGGGGGGGCCGTGGTGGCGCCTGCCGGCGTGTCGGCGGCCACGCTCTCGGTGTCGACCCCGGCGGCCGGGGCGGGCCAGGTCCAGTGGACAGTCGGCTTCACCACGTCCCCGTCGGGCGGGCTGGTGGCCGGCTACGGCGCGGGGACCGTCACGCTCACAGGACAGGCCGGCACCGTCTTCCCGACCAGCCTCGCCGACTACAAGATCGGCGCCACATACCCCTACGGGCTCAGCGTCGCGGCCGGTGGCTCCTCGGTTGCCCTCGAGCTCCGGACAGCGGTCGGGCCCTCGGCGGCGGTGACCGTGGCCATCGCCGGCGTCACCAACCCGGTCGCCGGGGCTCCCCTGCAGGTGACGGTCCGCACGTCGTCGGACACCGTGCCGGCCACGGCCGGCGCGTCCGCCGGGACCGCCGCAGGCGAGTCGGCCGTGGCCACACCGACGCTGTCGGTGTCGAGCCCGCAGGTCGGTGCGACGGGGACCACGTGGACAGTGACCTTCACCACCTCGGCCCACGGACCGCTCGCCGCCGGCTTCGCTGCCGGCACCGTCACCCTGACCGGGGCGCCGGGCACCGTCTTCCCGAACGGCGTCGCGTACTACAAGGTCAACGGCGCCTACCCCGCCGGCTCCCAGGTGAGCCCGGACGGCTCCACCGTGACCCTCCCCCTGGGGCAGGCCGTCGCCGCGTCCACCGGGGTCACACTGACCGTCACGAACGTGACGAACCCGTCGACGTCGTCGGCGACCCTCGGCGTGCGCACGTCCTCCGACCTCGGCGAGGTGGTGGCGTCGCCGGTCCCGCTCACCGGCACAGCGGTGGCTCCGAGCGCCGTCACCGGGACGAGCCTGTCGGTGGCCAATCCCGAGGCCGGCGCCCAGACCACATGGACCGTGGGGCTCACCACCTCGGCCTCCGGCGGCCTCGCCGCCGGCACAGGCAAGGTG